>JACCVJ010000673.1 GCA_013698215.1 Tatlockia sp.
GAACCAGTTTGATTGGTAATATTAGAAGTTTTTATTTATTTTGGCAACTCAACGCCGGGAGTATTAGCCGGGGATTGCGGAGTATTTGAGGAAACAAAACAGGTATTTGCGGGAGCTTCTTCGACCGCCGCAGCTATTTCAGTTTCCGGTATCCAACCGCTCAAATCTTGCCCTTGGGTCTGACGGGCGCAGACTTTGAGCAATAACCATTTTTGCCGATCTAAGGTAGTTACGCGGGCGACCTGTACAATGTTACCAGCAAAAATTCCTACTACTGCTTTTGAATTTGTTTCCGGTTTTTGGCGCAGTGATAATCGATCAATTTGACTAACTGTTACCCCGACGGGTTTTTTAATTTGCAATACTGATTTTAGGTCAATTTCCGGCGAAAAGCCGGGTTCTGTTGTAGTTATCGTAGAACTAACTTTAGGTTTCCATAAGTTCTGGAGCGGCCCCATAAATAAATAAGCAACTCCACCCAAACCCAACAATAAAATTAGCCCAGCAATTATTGCCTTTAGCGGGGAATTTTTGGTAGCGGTGACTTGTATGGGAATAGTAGCTGGGGACTCTATTATAGGTTCTGGGTTTTGGGGGGGTTCCTCCGCAATCGTTTCTTCTGGAGGACTTGGGGCAAAAAGTGCCAAAGAGGGACTAAGGGGAGAAAGAGGCTCTACAAAATTGCCTTTGTAGTGAATAACACCAACTGTTACATTATCGTGACCGTTATGAGTATTGGCAACTTCGACGAGTCGAGCGGTGACATTTGCTACTTGGGTTTTGCCTTCGAGCATAGGTAAAATTTCTGTATCCCAATGTTGTTCAACGCGATCATAATCGCTCAAGCCATCAGAACATAAAAGAAATACGCAATCCTCATCTAAAATAAATCGATTTACGGTAGGATGCAGAGCTAAGTTCATGCCCAAAGCTTGAATTAACGAGCCGGAGGAAGGCGCAAGGATAGCAGTGCTGTAAAGGGAATAGCCTAGTCGTACTTCCCGCGCCGCCACATCATCATCTAAAGTTATTTGATGGCAGCCAGTGCGGGTAATCAGGTAAGCGCGACTATCGCCGACATGAGTGAGGTACATTTGTTGCTGGTGAGCTAAAGCCATTACTAAGGTTGTCCCCATCCGTTGACGACCAGTGCGCTCTTCGCTATCGTTGCGATCGCTAATTCGGTCATTAGCAACGTGAGTTGCTTGCTCTAAAGCGCCGATTAGCGGGTTCTCGCACTTTTCGGGTTCGGCTAATTTTAGTTGCTTTACTTGCTCGGAGATGGTTTCAATAGCTAGGTTGGATGCAACATTTCCGCCTTCGTGTCCGCCAATGCCGTCGCAGACAATAGTTAATGTAGAGGCGATCGGGGCAGATTTTTCAACAGTTGTAGTCGTTCCGCTAGGGGGAAAGCAAGCATCTTCGTTGCGCTGACGGCTGGGGCCTTTATCGGTAAGGGTGCTAGTAGTTAGATTGTAAGAGAGCGACTTTCCGCAGTCGGCTAGGGCTTTTTCTAAGCTGATAACTAAATCATCTGGGTGGCTAATTTCTCCCATCATTAGCCCGTAGCAAAGTCGCTCTAAATACTCGCTAATGGCTGGTTTCGCCTGGGCTATCCGTTGATGCCACAATTCTCCTAATTGAGCGAGTGTCGGCGGCATTCCGGCAAAATCAAGGTTAAGTTGCAAGAGGCGGATAATCGATGCTTCAACTCTTACTAATTCCTCGTCAAGCAAACTAGAGGCTACGCCTTCGGCGCATAGAGGTTGCCATAGTCCGGCAATTTGCCATAGCCAGTGTAATTGGCGCAAGGAAGTGGCATCTTTCCATACCGTGCTTAATTGTGGCATTAGTTGCCCTGCTATTTCTCCCACGCCATAAATAGCAGTGTCTTCTAGGAGCAATATTTTGGTTGATTCTGGCTCTTTATTTGCTGGTATCTGGGCGTAGACTTGAGGTATGTGGAGACGATAGGGAACAAGTCTTAAGTAAGGTTTAATATCGTAAGAAATATCCGAGGAGCGCGTTTCTGGGGGATTAATGGGTAAGGTATCCAAAAAAATGCGATCGCCTATAAGCAGATAGCGCGATTGAACCATGTCGCCAATGCAGGCTAAAGTTCCTGCACCCACAGCCCACAGGTAGCGTTTGGTTAGGGGCATACCGCATTGCTGACAATATTTATCGGTGTCATTGTTAGTTGCTTTGCAGGCTTGGTTGGAACATTGGATTGTTGCTGCTACATCATTTTGCATAGGTTTCGCATTGATCGGGAAAAACAAAAATTAAGTGAAAAATCGCCCGGCAATTGCTTTAGTTTTCTTTGCCTAATCTAGACTTATTATATTTGCCACAGTGCGATCGTAAGTTAGTTAGTTAAACTTACTTAGTTTTGTTGGGCAACAGTTTTAGCTGTTATTTTGTCTTTATTAGCATCGAATACAGTGAGTAAAGTCGCATGGGAGCAGTCAAACAACTAACTAAAGAATCAAGGCAGGTTTTTAAAAGAGTAAAGCAAGCGCTATTGATTTTAATGGCAATTTTTTTACTTTGGCGATTTCTACTTTATATCTTTCCCATTTATGCGACTAATCTAACTCAAGAAGACCAATCGGTTGAATTAATTAGTCGGCAAAGGCTTCCTTTAGGAACATTGTTGACTCAAAGCCAAGAGCAAACGGCGGTTGTGTCTCTACCCCAGTCCTCCCACTTTATTCATGCCATTATAGCCGCAGAAGATGGGCAATATTATCAGCATGGGGCGCTAGAAATTCGGGCAATAGGGCGAAGTATGGTAGAGGCAATTCGCGCCCGTAAGCTTGTCTCTGGGGCTTCTACAATTACAATGCAACTGGCACGAATGTTAGAGCCACATCCGCGCAATTTGTGGGGAAAAAGTCAAGAAATTTGGCACTCTTGGCGATTAGCTGCTGGCATGAATAAAAATGAAATTTTACACGCCTATATTAATCGTCTACCAATGGGGGGCAATATTTACGGTGTTGAAGCAGCTTCTCAAGTTTATTTTGCCCTGCCATCAAGTGACCTAAATCTTGCTCAGGCTAGTATTTTAGCGGCTTTGCCTAACGATCCTACGGATCTAAATCCTTATATTTATTGGGAAAGGTTGAAAAAAAGGCAGTTATACGTCCTCAATCGCATGGTCAAAGATGGTTATATTAGCCGCGCCGAGAGCGATCGCGCTTACACTGAAAAAATCTCACTTTCGCCCCGTCAGCAAGGAATTATTGCCGCCCCACATTTTTTATTTTGGCAAGCAAGTCAATTACCAAAAAATCATCCCTCTCAAATTCGGACAACTATAGATAGACCTTTACAGCAGTTTGTCGAAGCGCAAGTCCG
>JACCVJ010000683.1 GCA_013698215.1 Tatlockia sp.
TTGACTTTATGGCTCAACAAGTTATTCACCCGATGGTGAAGTTGCAGCGCCACGCGCACTCACTTGTAGAATCCAAAATCCTCAAGCCTACAGATAGCATCTCAAAAATGGCGCTTTTGTACGGTACCGAGTGGTCTTACTTGAAAAAAGAACTACTAGATTTTGACTTTACTACCCAAGACCCGATTAGCGACCTATTAGCCGTAGAAAATTGGGACGATGACTAATTGCCACTAAAGGCAAGCAGACAGAGCTTTAGAGAGTTGTTCAGCATTGGCATAGCGATCGCCTGCTAGGGGTTCGGTAACGCGATCGATTACTTCCCGCAACTGGGGAGTAATCATCGCTAAACCCTCAACATTAAAGCGATAACCCTTACCTCGTTGGCGGAAAAAATTAAACGGAGTTTCCCCCGTCAACAAAAATATCAGCGTTGGCCCAATGGCGTACAAATCTGACTGAATTAGCGGCTGTCCGCGTTCCTGTTCGGGAGCGCAATAACCTTCAGCGCCGATTCGTGTTCCGGCATAAGTGCCAATTTCTTTAACCGCGCCAAAATCTAATACAATAATCTGCCGATCAAAAGTGCGTAACATTAAATTGGCAGGCTTAATATCGCGGTGAATTAAGGGCGGCTTTTGGTTGTGAATGTAATTAAGAACATCGCAAGTTTGTACCATCCAGGCGATCGCTTTTTCAGGGCTGACAGCGCCCCGATCGTGAATTAGATTCTCTAAATCTTGACCGTGAATTAGCTCCATTGCCAAGTATTTTTTGCCAGCTTCTAAAAAGAAATCATAATACTTAGGGATACCAGAATGATGCAGCGTCTTTAAAGTCCGGGCTTCGCGCTCAAACAATTCTTGCGCCTTGGCAATTTTTGCCATGTCTGCATTCATTTCTTTCAAAACTAACAGTTGCGGCGTACCAGAAACCGATCTAGCCTTATCCCAAGCTAAATAAGTAGTCCCCATCCCCCCTTGTCCAATAGTCCGTAAAACATGATACTGGCGCACTACTCTTTGGACTAAGATCGGTTCGCCGCAATGAATACAGAATAAATTGTTGGGGGGGTTGCCGCTATGCTGACAATGACTAGAAGATGGGTTGATTACCTTTTCTGTTGCTGGTATTGTTGCCTCAAGTTGAAACTTTAGCACCGGGCCACCTTTAGCCAATTGCAGCAAACAGCCGTCTGTTATCGCGCTTTGAGCAACCAAAATGCCATCAACAAAAGTTCCATTTGTACCTCTATTAATCGCCTGCCAAGACCTAAGATTGGGCAAAGAATTAGTTTTACGGAGTTCTAAATGATGCCGCGAAACCAAAGGTTCCGTTAAGATTACATCATTATCAGGCGATCGCCCGATCCGAATTATCAACGTTTCATCAATAAATTTCCACTCTTTAAGAGCGGTGTTTTGCCCAGGTTGTAACAGCGACAGCGTAACCACATTGATATCGTGTATTTAAAATTACGAGGATTGCCTAGGAGCCACTTTCGCCCGGACTACGACCGCCGTAATATTGTCGTGACCGTTGTACTGATTGGCTAAGTCAATCAAAGCATTAACTCCTTGCTCTAAATTGCTGCTAGAACTCAAAAGCGGCTCTAAATGGCTTTGCCAATACTGTTCGACTAAATTATTATCTGATAAACCGTCAGAGGCTAAGATAAATAAAGTATCTTCATTGAGTTCTAAAAACTGCACATCGGGATTGACATAATTTTCATCTCGTGGGCCTAAAGCTTGGGTAAGCTGATAGGCATCAGGACGCGCATAGGCAAGTCCTGGATCTATGCCCCGCAAAATCTCTCGTTGCCCTACTTCATGGTCTAAAGTTACTTGCTCTAGCCCTAGTTTTCGATTTAGTCGATATAGACGGCTATCGCCCACATGAGCTACTGCTACTTGATTATCTTGCAGCAATACCATTACTAAAGTAGTTCCCATCCGTCCTACTCCCGAACGCGCATCTTGTTGATTGGCATCGTAAATTACTTTATTTGCCAACTGTACAGCTTCGCGGATGACTTCTTCGCTGGGTAGTTGCGCGCCTAGCCAGTTTTCCTGAAAGTATTGCTGGAGTGTCTTTACTGCCATGCTACTTGCAACTTCTCCCCCCGCGTGTCCGCCCATCCCATCGCACAGAATATATAGCCCCCGTGCTTGGACATTTTTGCCTCTAGGAAATTCCAGCTTATTAACTGCCGTCTCAATCCCAAAACAATCTTCATTGTGTTGACGTTGACCGCCTACGTCCGTAAGACCAGCATCTTCTAAGCCGATCAATTGCATAGGTAAAACAATAGTTGGTGTGTCGTCTGTCTGCATAACGTTGGGGGAGGGTTTATCAAATTGGATAACGGTGGATAGATCGATGTCAACAGCAGTAGGGCTGATTTCTTGTGCCTTAGGTAAAGGAAATAGTGAGGGGGAAGGCGATAGTAGTTGATTTGCTATTGCATCTAAAAGAGATTGCAATTTGGCTACAGTTTGAATTTCACCAGCTTGCATTTGAGCCAATAATTCGACCATAGCGCCAACTTTAGTCCGTTGAGACTCGCCAAATAAATGTTGCCATACTTTGCCTAATTCTTGTAAATTTACTTGAACAATACTACCGCTTACAGTTTCGTCAAAGTACAACCGTTGTAAAGCCAGAGTACCTAAAGCATTTACTCGCAAATTAGATAATTCTAACAAGCTGCGGCAGGCATTACAGGGAGTTAAGGCTACCCATAGTTCGGTCATTGCTTGTAGCAATTGGTTAATATGTAATGCTGTGGTGCTGTTATCTTGCCACAATTGGAGCAGATGCCGCTCTAAGGTGCGATCGCTTAATAATATTACCTGCCTACCATCTTGCTGCCAAGCATCGTGCAATGTTGGGATAACTTCGCCTAATTGCGATCGCAACGTTAGATAAGTTTGAGCCGTTTCGCCAATTTCTACTGTATTAGTGGTATCGGCTTTTAGTAGCGATATCTGCAACGGCTGACAATCTAATACTTTACACTGAATTTCTTTGGGCGCAGGCGAGGGCAAGGGTTCTAATACCTGATAGCGCTGTTGATCATCTATATACAATCCTACCGTTAATGGCGAATTTGAAACATCGCTATTTGCTTCTATAGTTGTAGACGCAGGTATTTGTTCTTGAGTTTTGGAGATAATTGCCCACCAGACTAAACCCGTTTTAGTGCCGCAATTGTCACAACTATTTTGACTGAATGCTACTTTGCTGCTACATTGCGGACAAATTTTGTAGGTCAACGAAGTGCCGCATTTTTGACAAAACTTGTTGTTATCTGGGTTTTCACTCTTACACTGGGGGCAAATCAGCATGATCTACTAATATCCTCTATTGCCGCTTTGTAGGGCTTGTAACCTCTAAGTTGATAGCGTTCTTTCACGCAATACATTTAAGTTGCCACAATTGATTATTCTTTACCTATAGTAAAACTAAAATGTGTTAATTAATGTTAATTAATAGTTGTCACTTTTCCTAGGTACTATCGCTTAATTTTAATTAATAGGTACTTATTTTGACAAACAATGACTAAAAGTTATTAGTTGATATTCTAGCAGTTATCAATATTTATCTAAATAAAAAATCTATTTAAGTAAAATTTTAATCTCATCCGCCGTAAGATTACGGAATTGACCAAGTTGTAAGTTATGTAAATTTAAGCGATCAATTGTGACTCTAACCAAACGCAAAGTCGGAAACCCAACTTTAGCAGTCATGCGCCTTACTTGGCGGTTGCGTCCTTCGGTTAATGTTATTTCTAGCCATGCCGTAGGAATGTTTTTGCGAAACCGAATAGGA
>JACCVJ010000691.1 GCA_013698215.1 Tatlockia sp.
CCGCACGAGCAAGATTTAAAGTTAAGTCCGCTTCTCGCCCGTACTGCGTAGCTTTTTGGGTAGCTACTTCCATGATGACTGTGTTGGGGTTAAAGGTACGACAATCAGTTAATACTTTAACTTCTTGAGAATTGAGGTTTAAAGACTTTAATTTAGAGTAAATAATGAAATTTTCCATCAACCGATGCAAGTACATGGTTGAGTTGTTTATCTGCTCGGCGACGGCGAGTATTTCTTGGGGCGCAATCGAATCGTGTTCGTCTACTAATTTTTGCGTCAAACTAAAAGTTTGATAAATTGGATTAAGTACCTCCTCTGGCAACGCGTCAGTAATACTTTGAACAAAACTAACTAATTCTTCTTCAAAGTATTGAGCTACAACGGCGTGTCTTTCAAGGCGAGTTGCGATCGCACCCAATAATTCTGTCTTTGTAAATGGTTTAGTTAAATAATCATCCGCTCCTAGCTCCATTCCTTGTCGCCAGGCGGCTTTATCTGCTTTTGCAGTCAAAAAAATAAATGGAATTGGTGCCGTATTTGGATTTTGCCGCAAAGTTTTTAGCACTTCATAACCATCTAGTTTTGGCATCATTACGTCGCAAATGATTAAATCTGGGCGCTCGGCTAGAGCTAACTTAACTCCATCCAAACCGTTTTCTGCACCAACAGTTTCAAAACCTTCGGCTTTAAGACGTTCTAAAAGGTTCTCTCGAATCAAAAACTCATCTTCAATTATTAAAATCTTGTTCATATACTTGCTCTTGTTTTAGGGGAAGAAAAACTAAAAATGTTGTACCAACGCCGAGTTCACTATCTACTGCAATCTTTCCTTGATGTAAATCTACCGCTTTTTTGACAATCGCAAGTCCTAATCCTGTTCCGGAAATATTACCAACATTACTAGCTCTATAAAACGAACTAAACAAATGCTCAATTTCTGTACTAGGAATGCCTATACCCCGATCTTGAATTTGAAAACTTATTTCTTGCTGTTGGCGGCTAAGATAAAAACCAATTGTCCCTCCACTAGGTGAATACTTAATCGCATTGACAAGTAAGTTGCTCAAAATATGCCGTAATAGTTTTTCATCAAGGTAAGCATAAAGTACCGTGACTTGACTAACAAAGGTAATATTATTATTGCTGATAAGGCTAGGGTGAATCTCCTCTACCAAGTCGCGGCAAAATTGAACCACGTCAAGCTTTGTCGGATGACACTCTAGTTGCCCCACTTCGGCTCTACCAATTAATATTACATCGTCTAATAATTGAGTCATGTGCTTGACATTGACTTTAATGCGATTGAAGTGTAAAGCTTTTTTGTCTTTACTCCAAATATTGCCAAAATCTTCGATCAATTCTGCCGACGATAATATAGTGGTTAAAGGAGTGCGAAACTCGTGAGAAGTCATAGTTATAAACCGGGACTTCAGTTCGTTTAAATGTTTCTCAGTTTCTAGCGCTTTGCGAATCTCAGTTTCTGCTTGCTTACGTCTGGTAATGTCTCTAACTATAACTATCGCCTCATCTTTGGCACTAGCCGCAATTCTGGTTTCGTAGTGACAAGTAATACCATCAATTAGCATCTGGTACTCAAAAATTTGTAGCTCTCCAGTAGAAATTGCTGCTTCGATTCCTTTCATCGTCAATTGAGCGACATAAGTAGGCATTACTTCACAGACATTTTTGCCCAAAAACTCCTCTAGTGGAATCGGTACATTATGAGTTTTACTTGCTTTGAAGTTAATAAAAGTGCCATCGGCGCTAATGTGAAACATCAAGTCTGGTAAAGCATTAATTAAGGCGTAATTGGTAGCAAGGCTTGATCGCAAAGCTTCTTCGGTTTGCTTACGTTTGGTAATATCTCGCCCCTCTAATAGCAGCAAAGCAACTTTGCCAGTTTTGTCAGTGATGGGCTTAATTGAGAAATCAATAGTAACGTTAGTGTTTTCCACCCCGACCACATCGACTTCATAACGAACAAGATTGCCCCCTTGGGCTTGAGCAATTGCCTCTTTAAGTTGCCCTTGGGCTACGGGCGAGTGTCTCCACCAGGGCGTTTCCCAAAAGGTTTGTCCTACAACTTCTCGGAGCTTGATCCCACCAAAGTCGAGGGAAGTCTGGTTTACTTCAAGAACCTTACAATCGCAAGTTAGCAACCCAATAAATTGAAATGCTTGGTTAAATACAGCTTTAAATAGCTGCTCATTTTCTTTGATGGCGGCGGCGGCTTGTTTGTTTTCGGTAATATCTTGGAGCGTACCAGAAGTACCCAAAATAGCCCCGTTATCGTCTACGGTCAAGTAGGCATAAACTTCAATCCACCGATAGCCACCGTAATTTGTTAGGTAACGAACTTCATGACGGTAGTATTCTTGCTGACGTTGAATGAGAAGTTGGAAAATTTCTAGATTTTGCTGACGATCTTGAGGATGTATGTAGTCTAAGAAATTTGTTCCTAGGCTTTGATCGATGGTAAATTCGGTAATTTCCGTCCACGCCGGATTAAGAAAAGTCCATAATCCTATTGCATCGGTTTGAAAAATTACTTCTTTAACGTTGTCAACAACAGTACGGTACTTTTTTTCGTTTTCTTGAAGGGCTTTTTCGGCATTAAAGCGATCGCTAATATCTTGAGCTATAGAGGCAACCCCAACAATCTTGCCATACTTATCTACTAAAGGGGTATTAAACCACTCACAAATAATTGTTTTGCCATTTTTAGTAATATTTTCATTAATGTTGTGAGTTCCTCCCACTTGCGTCAATAACTCTGTCATTACTCGATTTACTTCACTTCTAGCTGATAGCGGTACTAATAACCCTGCCGCATGACTACCAATTGCTTCCTCTAGACTGTAGCCAAAAATGCTTTCTGCCGAGCGATTCCAGTTAGTAATTTCAAATTTTAAGTCCCATTCCAAAACCGCTACGGGGGTTTGCTGAAAGTGCATTGCTAGTTTTTGCTCTGACTTTTTGAGCGCTTGTTGCGCTTCGATGCGATCGCTGATATTTTTTGCAATCCCAATAAACCCAGTAATATTATCGTCGGTATCTCGTAAAGCTGTCACCGATAGCATGACGGGAAAACGGCTGCCATCAGCGCGGATATAAGTCCATTCACGTTCGTCAGCCTGTCCGCACCGCGCTTTTGCTACAAATACCTCAAATCCTGGCTCAATAGTTATTCCCATTTCCTGGGATAGTTTGCAGGCATACTGTACAACTTCTGCCCCATCGTGAAAAAGTGCGGGAGTTTGCCCGACAAGTTCAGTGGCAGTATAGCCTAACCAGCTTTCAGTTGCAGCATTAACTGTTTGAATAATTCCGTCTCTTGTTGTCGAGATAATCGAGTAGTTTGCACCATCCAAAATCGCCTGCTGAAAACTAATCCCTTGTTGCAGGGCTTTGTCGGCTTGTTGGCATTGAATTGTAGACTCTCGCAAAGCTACCAAGTTGCGCCGCAAAGTTAATTGCGTCATAACTTGACGCGCCAAAACTACCAAAGCCTCTAATTGTTGGTTGCTTAATTGGCGGGGTACATAGTCAATTACACACAAAGTTCCCAAAGCAAAACCATCAGGATCGATTAGTGGTATACCTGCATAAAATCGGATGTAGGGAGCGCCGATAACTAGAGGATTGTCAGCAAAACGTCTGTCTTGCTGGGCATCGGTGATAATAAACGGCTCAATTTGTAAAATTCCATAAGCGCAAAAGGCAATATCTCTAGCAGTTTCACAGACTTCGATGCCGATTTTTGATTTCAACCATTGGCGATCGCGATCAATTAAACTAATTGTTGCTGTTGGCACTCCACAAATATATGCTGCCAAGCGCGTTAAGTCGTCAAAGACACTTTCTGTATCCGTGTCCAGAATTTCATACTTGTTTAAAGCTTGCAGCCTGGCAGTTTCATTACTTGGTAGTGGGGCTTTCACGGCAAAATTCCTACTTTTATTTATTAGACCTCATAGGTTGGCTTTGAAGCTGTTTGCAAAAGAGGAAATTGTTATTTTTTATTGATAAAAGCGACGATTTGCCCAATTTGCTGTTTTAGAGCATTAATTTCTGCTTGCATACTCGCGATTTTGTGCTGCATTCCCTGAATTTCTGTTGTTCCGGTACTGTACGTACCGCTTCTAGTAATTCCTGTTGTGGTGGTAGTTCCTTTGGGGGGCAATTTAGATTTTGCCATTGCTGACTTGATTGCGCCAATTAAGTCTTTTTGCTCAAAGGGCTTTAAAATAAATTCAAAATGCTCAAAGGGTTCTTGAATTTTCTCTACTACTTCTTCTTTGCGCCCAGACATTAAAACTAAAGGAATTTTACGCAGTTCGGGGTTTTGTTGAATTTGCTGAAATACCTCCCAGCCACTCATTTTAGGCAAGAGAAAATCAAGCATAATCAAGTTTGGCAGTTCTTGGCGAATTAAGTTGATGCCTTCTAAGCCATCTTTTGCCTCTAAAACTTCAAAGTTACCTGGGGGCAACATTTCTTTTACTCGTACCCGAATTACGCGGCTGTCATCAATAACTAAAATTTTACGGCTGGTCATGGGTTAGTCCTATAGGGAGAATTTAAGGTAGTAATATTACTAATGTAGTTATGATTGGCATAACCCTAAATTAAACTTAACGCTTGGGTTAGTTTCTATTCAAGAGAAATTTTACTGAGAACTGCAATTTGGTAGGATTTTATTTCATGTTAAATTAAGTAATATTACTGATTATTTAGTAATTTTTATAAAAATTATTTGCATTGTTTAAATATTTATGAGTGAATCACCATTGTTGGCGCGAACAGCGAGAACTATTGAAGCAATGCCAGACTGGTTGCGTCGTCCCCTAGGCAAAGCTAAGGAAATTTCCACCGTTCAACGCATCATCAAGCAACGGCAAATTCATACTATTTGCGAAGAAGCCCGTTGCCCAAACCGGGGTGAGTGTTACGCCCAAAAAACAGCAACTTTCTTATTAATGGGGCCAGTCTGCACGAGGTCATGTGCGTTTTGTCAAGTAGATAAAGGTCATGCACCGATGCCTTTAGATCCTCAAGAACCGCAAAAAATAGCCGAAGCCGTGCAACTATTGGGTTTAAAGTATGTAGTGTTGACTTCTGTAGCACGGGACGATTTGACCGATGGGGGCGCAAGTTGGTTTGCTAAAGTAATTGCTCATACCCGTTGCTTGAACCCAGAAACCCAAATTGAAGTATTGACTTCAGACTTTTGGGGCGGTAAAGAAAGCTCCGAGCTATGGCGACTTCGCATTGCTACGATAGTAAAAGAAAAGCCTGTATGTTACAACCACAATATCGAAACGGTGCAAAGGTTACAAGGACGAGTGCGGCGGGGTGCTAAATACGAGCGCTCGTTACAAGTATTGCAAATAGTCAAGGAGTTAGATCCGCAAATAGCTACCAAATCTGGGTTGATGCTCGGACATGGCGAAACCCAAACTGAGGTAATTGAAGCAATGGCAGACTTAAGGAGTGTAGAATGCGATCGCTTGACTTTGGGGCAGTATATGCGTCCTTCTTTAGCACACTTACCAGTAGAAAAGTATTGGACACCAGAGGAATTTACCCTATTAGGAGAAATCGCCCGGAGTATGGGTTTTAAGCACGTGCGATCGGCTCCTTTGGTTCGTAGTTCTTATCATGCGGGAGAAAGTGATTGACATACTCCTCGTCCTGAAAGAACGAGGATTCTCAAGATGTTGCTATCGATGCGATTTCTGATTCAACGAGTTCACTTACTACTTTTGAGTTACCCCGAAAATACCAGAGATGATTCTCTCCCCAGACTTTCGCTCCATTTCAGAAACAAGTTCCCGTATGCCCTACGGTACTTTAGATAGCCAAAATTTGGTTCTCTATACTTGGTGCTTAAAGATTTTACCTAGCAAAGCTATATTTCTTGCTAGAACC
>JACCVJ010000696.1 GCA_013698215.1 Tatlockia sp.
GGATTTTCTAAAGCTGTGGTTAATTCCTTTAGCCTTTTGCTGACTCCAGTTGTAAAAATTGACTCTGTAATATCAAACCCTAATTCGGCAGATGTTGGCATCAAAGCTTCATTATTGAAGAAATCGCCCAACTTCACTTGCAATAGAGCAAATACATCGGCGGCGCGATTGAGAATAGCTGCTTCATCAATAGTATTAGCTGTAAGTTCGGCAGTTAAAGGGATATGCAAGCATTCATAAATTTGAAATAACAAAGTTTCTAGTTCAGAATCAATAATTACTTCGGGGTTATAAAGAGTTTTAAACACATCTTCTAAATAATGCGCCACCGTTTTAATTGTCTCTAACCCAACACAAGCCGCCGATCCTTTAAGCGTATGCGTCATTCGCATTAAGTTGTGTACTTTAGCGTTGCTACGATCTTCGCCTAAGCTGTACAAATCGCGCTCAATATTTTCTAATAGTTCTGGCGCTTCGATTAAAAATAAATCACGAGTCTCGTCGTTGACAGTGCGGTTGTTTGTCATGGGGTAATGGTGGATTTCTTTTCCCCCCTTAAAAAAGGGGGGAGCTATTTTTGGCGCATCAACTAACTAACTCTAAATCGCCTCACGCTAGATTGCAGATTTTGAGCCGTTACCAGTAACTCTCGAAAAGAGTCGGAAATTTGCACCGATCCTTCCGATGTCCTGGTTGCAACTACAGTTAAATCGGCGATGGTTTGGGTTACAGCTTCCGATTGTTGAGTTTGAGCCAAGGTTGAAGTAGTAATTCCCTGGACTAATTGACCAATTTGCACTGTAGAAAGGGCGATCGCATCTAGGCTAAGGCGCGTTTGGTTAACTAAATCAGTTCCTTGGTTTACCTGCTCAATTCCTGTTTCCATTGCCAAAGCTACATCAATAGTTTCTGCTTGAATTTCCTGCACCAACTTTTCAATTTCTGTAGTTGCTTTTGCCGACTGACGCGCTAAAGAGCGTACTTCATCAGCTACCACTGCAAACCCGCGCCCGTATTCTCCCGCTCTTGTAGCTTCAATTGCCGCATTTAAGGCGAGTAATTGTGTCTGAGTTGAAAAATTACTAATCAAATTAACTACTCGTGAGATTTTTTGCGACGATTCTCCCAACCGCTTAATCTTTTTCCCGGTATCGGTGACAGTTTTTTTAATTTCTAAAATCCCGTCTACAGTGCGACTCATCGCCGCGTTACCTGTTTCTACCGTGTGATTTGTTTGCTGCAATGCTACTTCTACTTGTTGGGCTTTGTCGCTGACAACTTGAGTAACATCAACCATTTCTTGAATTTGCTCTAAGGTATCACTGAGTTCTTCAACTTGGTATTGGGCTTGGGTTGACAGGTTAACAATTGCCGACTCGCTATTATTAGACGTTAAAGCCACACTATCGGCGGCATTTTTAACTTGAATGACCAGCTTGCGTAAACTTTGAATCGTATTATTGTAAGCATCGGCGATCGTGCCTAATTCGTCTTCAGTAATAGTTGCTCTGACGGTCAAATCTCCTTCTAAAGCAGGGCGTACAGCTATTAATAACCGTACGGCGGTTTGCTGGAGTTTTTCTTTGGCGGCTCTTTCCCGTTTTCCCGCATCCAGTAGTTTTTGCGCTTGCACTTGGACTTTTTCTAAAGTAGCGGCTTGTTCAATGGCGATCCCGAATTGAGTTCCAATTTGAGCTAACAACTTTTCCTCAGATTCTTCCCACTGACGCGGGGCGGAATTTTGATAAGTTGATAGCAAACCCCACAGGTTTTCGTTCGCAAAAATTGGGATAGTAATGTAAGCTTTAGCCTCAAACCGTTCTAAGCTTTCAATGTAACAAGGCGAAAAGCCTGCTTCATAAATATCATTAACCCTAAAGCCTGCTTTTTCTTGACGATATCTCCCGCCTTGATTTTCTTTAAGGTAAGTGTCTTCATAGCGATTATTTCCCTTTGCCATACCACGTACGCTATCGCAGTCAACGAGATCGCTCTTTAGTTGTTGAGCCGTTAGAGGTGACCAGCCTGCGCCCACCGACTCCGAGACAAATTCACCACTCCACTCAGGATTGAAGCGATAGACAACGACGCGATCGGCCGCTAATAACTTACGCACTTCTTGGGTAGTAGTTCTAAAAATTGTATCCAAGTCAAGAGACTTACGGATTTTATCAATTACTCTAGCTACTGTGCGTTCTTGCTGGGCTATTTGCGTTAATTGCTTAGTTTTTGCTTCTACTTGTTGTAAATATTCCGCTTGCTGCAAAGCAATACCAAATTGAGTGCCAATTTGAGTTAATAATTTTTCCTCTGATTTTTGCCACTGGCGCGGCGTGGAGTTTTGATAAGTTGCCAGTAATCCCCAGAGCGTATCGCCGACAAAAATAGAAGTTGTGAGATAGGCTTTTGCTTCTATCTGTTCCATTGATTCTAAGTATTCAGCTGAAAATCCCACCTTAGAAATATCATCAACGGAGAATGATTGTCTGTTGCGATCTTGAGCAGCTACTGCTTGTTTTTGATAGATAGAAGTACCGGGTTTAAGGCTTTGCAAACCCGGACAATCGCCTACTTTTTCTTTAAACCCTTTACTAATTACCGGAGTCCAGCCGGGTGCGACAGATTCGGCAACAAATTCACCGCTCCAATCGGCATTGAAGCGATAAACTACTACTCGATCTACTTGGAGTAATTGGCGAACTTCTTGGGTAGTTGTGTTAAATACTATATTAATGTCTAAGGATTGACGAATTTTGTCGATGATTTTGGCGACTGTGCGTTCTTGCTGGGCTATTTGGGCTAATTCTTCGTTTTTGGCGTTTACCTGTTGCAAATACTCCGCCTGACGCAGGGCTACACCTAATTGCGTACCTACTTGAGCTAAAGCATTTACGTCTACTTCTTCCCACTGGCGCGGCCCAGAATTTTGGTAAGCGGCTAGTAAACCCCACAAATCGTCACCAAAGAAAATTGGCGCGATCGCGTAGGCTCTAATTTGAAACTCTTCCAAGCTACTAATGTGACAAGGCGCGTAACCAGCTTTGTAGATATCATCAACGGCGTAGGTTTCGTTGTGACTATACCTACCACCTTGGTTTTCTTGTAAATAAGTATCTTCCCAAACTGGGTTATTTCCATTTTTCACCAAAGAAATCAACCCCGGCGCAACGGCTTCAAAGACAAATTGTCCGCTCCAGTCTGGATGAAATTTGTAAACTGCTATCCGCTCGGCTTTTAATAGTTGCAGTAGTTCGTGAGTCGTAGTGTGAAAGACTGCATCTACATCAAAGGAAAGACGAATTTTATCCATCACCTTAGCGGATACTTGAGTAGAAGTGCGGGTAAATTCGTTTTGACGAATTTGTTTTAGTCTAAATTCTACTTCTTGGACTGTAAGCATTAGCTCTAAGGCTAGGCGCTCTAACAAACTAATTTCTACTTCTTCCCACTGGCGCGGCTTAGAGCATTGCTGAACCACAAGCAACCCCCATACTTCCCGCTCTACTAATATAGGTAAGCTCACACTAGCTTTAACCTGAAAGCGCTCTAGCAACTGTTGTTGGTAGGGCGTAGTACCTGTATTATTCGCTATTTCGACAATTTGCTTAGTTAAATAGGTACTGGCTTCATCTTCGCCAAACCAGGTAGCAGGGAGAAGTTCGCCTAAAGTCGGTGTCCATTCTCTAGAGATCGCTTCCGCTACTACTATTCCTTTATTATTTGATTCAAAGCGATAAATTAATACTCGATCTGTTTGCAAGGTGCTTTGAATTTCGTTAACAGTGGTGGCAAATAAAGCCTCCAAATTAGGCGACTGGCGCATTTGTCCTGCGATCGCCGATAGGTTTTGGCGCTGGATTTTAAAAGAGTTTTGGCTGTTACTATTGGGGGGCGGATCTATTTTTAGTTTTTGGTTAGTTTGGGCGATCGCCAAGGGTTGAGAAATGTTTGGCGAGTTGTCGTTACGATCTTCACGAGAGGAAAATAGTTTAATCACTGGAGGTTAAGTTTTTGAATAAAGGTTAGAATTTGCATTGCCAATGAGCGGTGAATGGGCGATCGCCTTGACATCGATTATAATTGTCCCCGAATCGCTCAAATACCCCTGCATAAAGGGTATTAGCTGGGCTGGAAACAACTGCGCGGTGGGGGGTTGAATTAAGTCTAATTCGTGCCATTCAATATCGTTTACTTGGGCTACTACTAGCCCCAAATATTGACCGTCAATCTGTGCGACTATTACGGCTATACTAGATCCAAAACTCGGTTTACTAACAAGCGGTAAACCAATTATTTGCTCTAGGGCAACATTCCACAGCATTTCGTCCCGCCAGTTATAAATACCTAGTACGCCTTTGGGCATTTGTGGTATTGGGAGGATGGCATTTTTGGGTATATGCAAAACTTCGGCGATGTCCTCAACTTTGACTAAAGCGGCTAATTCTTGACTTAAGTTAAAGTGCAAAAATTTTTGCGCCTTAGTTTGACTGAAATCTGTAGCTACATCCAAACTGTTAAGGAATTCTGGTTTAGAAATCATCAAACCTAGGTTTATTTCATTAGTTTTTGCACCAGTTGAATTAATTCCAACCGATCTACAGGTTTAGGCAAATAAGCATCTGCGCCCAGCATACTCCCCCACATTTTATCTACTTCAGTATTTTTAGTCGAACAAAGGACTACAGGAATCTGCTGAGTTTGAGGATCGGCTTTAAGTTCTCGACACAACTCAAAGCCACTTTGACCAGGTAAGATCACATCTAAAATAATTAAATCTAGTTTGTGCTTAATTAACTTATCAAGCATCTCCTCGCCACTGGTAACGCTAACTACGCTTAAACCTGCTTGCTGTAGATAACCAGTCAGGATTTGAAGTTGAACTAAGCTATCTTCAACAATTAGGACAGTACGCATAAATCCACCGAAATAAACTTTTAGCCACCGAAAAAAATCTTTAAAACCTTGCTATCGTTGGGTATCAATCTTTTTTTTGTCTGAAAAAAGCGGTAAATATTTGCGGACAACGGCTAACACTTGCTCCGGTTTAATTGGTTTGCTTAAAAACTCTGACGAACCGACAATTTTTGCTCTTACCCGGTCTACAATTCCGTTATTGCCTGTCAAAATTATCACCGGAATATTTTTAAACTGAGAAATTCGCCGAATTTGGCTGCAAACTTCGTAACCGTTGGCAATGGGCATCATTAAGTCAAGAAATATTAAAGATGGTTGACTTTCGAGCAATACTGGTAAAGCTTCTAGAGCATTGTCAATGCCCACAAACCTGTAGCCCGCTCCGGTTAAAATATTTTCCATTAGTTGCCCCATAATTCGGCTATCGTCTATGCAGGCGATCAGGGGAAAATCTTTAGCTCCTTTGGTGGGCGTTTTGGCTAGTGCTTTTGGAGTAGTTTTTAAGCCATTTCCGGTAGCCGGAGGTAGTAAATCACCAATTTTGATTAGCTCCATGATCCCCTGGCGAATGTAGGGATTCAATAAGCGCGTTATGAGTAACAAATCTTGCTTCATCAATACAGCCAAATCACGCAGCGTCCTTTCTCCATCCACAATTTTTACAAGAGTTTTGTAAACTGGGGCGGAGGTATGCTGCTGTAGTTGTTCTCTTTGGCTCAACAATACGGCGGCGTTGGGTGAGATATTTTTTAAGCCAGCTTTGCACCATTTTTCCCAGGCTTGACTAGAGTAAATAACTGCGTGCTGGGGATTAAGTAACGTCAATGAAGCATTTGAGAGATGCTGCTGACTTCTTGTAAATGTTAATTGTCCAAGTTGTTCTTGCTGTAGCAAATCGAACAATACTTCTGTAACAGTATTGCGAATTACTCTAACGGCTTCCTCTCCTTTTACTTCCTGCTTTTTTACTAAACCAATTAGTAGCTGATATTCGCCTAAATCCCAGTTATTTGTTGGCAAACCGTGCTTTTGGGTACTAATTTGAGGGCAATACTGAGTTGTTAGTCGCTGCCAGCGCTTGATTAAATGTTCTCCCCCAGTAGCCCAAATCAATCTACCTAGACAAAAATACAAGCTCCATTGCTGATTATCGGTAGCTATTACTTCTAACCTGCCTGTAAACTGCTGTTGTTGACAGATTTCTATTTCCTTTACGAGGCTATTGGTAGTTAAAGCATTAACAGTCATCATCATTATCTATCAATTTCTCTAGCTACGGGCGATCGCGCTTGACTAATTTCTTGCCAAAAGCAAACTTATTTTTGCTTTTATCTAAGTAATATCACTGATTTATTTAGCTGTCATAGATACAATAAAGTAATTAAAATTCATTATTAGCTAACAACTTCTTCTATTATGCCCATTTTTCCTACAGGCAAGCAAAGTAATTTTTTGAAAATAAAGAGCCACTACTCTTGCCCTAGTAACTATTGACTGCTACAATCATATATTTGGCAAACTTTAAGCGTAATTAGTAGATACAGGAAAATTCATGTCCCGATACAGAGGACCACGATTAAGAATCATTCGTCGCCTGGGAGACTTACCAGGATTGACGCGCAAAAGCGCTAAACGAGCTTACCCACCAGGTCAGCACGGACAAAATCGCAAAAAGCGATCGGAATACGCCGTTCGTTTAGAAGAAAAGCAAAAGCTGCGGATGAACTACGGTTTGACCGAAAAGCAAATGCTAAGATACGTGCGTAGAGCAAGACGAGTTACAGGTTCTACCGGGCAAGTATTGCTACAACTATTAGAAATGCGTTTAGACAATACCGTATTTCGGTTAGGGATGGCTCCCACTATACCGGCTGCTCGTCAATTGGTAAATCACGGTCACGTAACCGTAAACGGTCGTGTCGTTGATATTGCAAGTTACCAATGTCGCCCTGGCGAAACTGTTGCAGTCAAAGACCGAGAAGCATCGCGCAAACTGGTAGAAGCAAATTTGCAATATCCAGGCTTAGCAAATTTGCCTAGTCATCTAGAATTTGACAAAAACAAGATGGTAGGCAAAGTCAATAGCTTAGTAGAGCGCGAATGGGTAGCGCTGCAAGTGAACGAACTACTGGTTGTTGAGTATTATTCCAGACAAGCTTAGTTTTCTATTGGCTACTACCACCGTGCGGCTGCGGTGAGCCATTTACAGAATTGTCATAGTTTTGAGCAAGCTTCCTAAATCCGTTGATTAGGGAGCTTGTTTGATTTTGGGTGTTTATTTGGTATAAAAGTAGCGATCGCAACGAAAACTCAAACTAGACAATAATTGTTAATTATCAGCTAAATCTGGGTATGTTAAAAACACATCCCTGTCGGAGCGTGTTTTTTATGGCTGCGGTTCCCGAATCGCCTCTAGAAGATGGATTGACGGCGTTAAAGCAAGGTAACTTTAATAGGGCGATCGCCGAATTTGAAACTGTTTGTCAAAATTCCTCTCAGCCAACAGCTACCAAGGTACAAGCCCAAAAAGGTTTAGTAGATGCCTATGTGGGTAAGGGAGAAGATCGTAAAGCAATTTATTTATTAGAAATTCTTAGTCAAAGTAGCGATCCTCAAGTCAGAAAATGGGCTACTGATAATTATCCTCAACTTGTAAAACCCCTACCTATCGACGCAACAGGATTTGTAGCCTTTGAGGAAGTACAGCAAAAAGTTATTCAGCAAGAAGTGGTTTCTGTAGCCGTTGAGCCTGTAATCACGTCTGTACCAGCAGTAACTAAAAAAGCACTTACCCCTTTTGAATGGCGAAACGCCCCCAGAGCGCAACGATGGCAACCTTTAAAAGAAGTTAATCTTGTCCCTTTGTGGCTGTTAATGGCTGGAAGTGTAACGGCGCTTTTTTTGCTCCTACGAGAGTTGCTGAAGTTTATGATGCTCTTTATCAACGATCTGCTCGTTAAAGTGCCTTATTTCGAGCCATTTCAACCCTTTTATCACGATCCATCAAATTTGTTGCGTCTTTTGCTCTTATTACTAACCATTGGCTCTCCCTGGTTGCTAGACAGGCTTTTGCAGTTAAGTTATGGGATACAACCTTTAACTATTAGTCAGCTTGCCAACTATAGCCCCGAATCAGGGCGGGTATTACAACGCTTTTGCCGTCAACAAGGTTGGTCGTTGCCTCAATTAGTCATTTTACCTACTTCCGCGCCCGTAGCCTTCACCTATGGCAATCTCCGGCGCACGGCTCGCATTGCTGTTAGTCAAGGATTACTCGAACAATTGGCTGACGATGAAATTGCTAGTATCTACACAGCGCAACTGGGACATATTGCTAGTTGGGATTTTGCAGTTATGTCTTTATTTATGGTGCTAAATCAAGGGATTTATGCTGTTTATCGCTACGTAGCAACCTGGGGCGATCGCACGACCAATTCAACTATTAAAATTGCGGCGGTGACAATTTCTAGCGTTGCTTATGGTTTGTGGTGGCTGCTCTGTCGTCCAGCTTTGTGGTTGTCTCAATTGCGAATATACTATAGCGATAGGTTCGCGTTTAGTGTTACTGGCAATCCTAACGGCTTAACTCGCGCATTAATTAAACTGGCGATCGGTATTACTCAAGACGTTCAGCAAAAAGAATGCACTAGCTTTTTATTAGAAAGCTTAAACCTGTTTATGCCGATAAGCTGCGATCAAGCTATTACTTTAGGGAGTCTTTATCCTGAGATTGAGCCAATTTTGGCTTGGGATTGTCTCAATCCTTATCGTTATTTACTTGCGATTAATAATACTCATCCTTTAATCGGCGATCGCACTCAACGCCTGAATACTATAGCTCAATCTTGGCATCTCGAAACAGAGCTAAAGTTGCCTCCCCAATCCAACGTAGCCCTCGATTTGCCTAAGTTAATACGGCAATGGCGGTTTGTACTTAATAACAGGGTGTTATTACAATTTACTGCGGTTTTTGGACTGGTTTCGGGTTTGGTTTTGGGAGCAATAGCTTGGCTAATTGGGGCAATTTCTCTAGTAATCTGGATTCCAGGGCTTGCTTGGATGTATGGCGACTGGTTGCTAATTAAAGCTTTTATTCCTATTGCGTTGAGTATTAGCCTATTTTTGCGGATAAATTTTTTGTTTCCAGATATTACACCCGCCTCTGCCGTCGCTACTCCAAGTTTAGCCGACCAAGGAGCAAACCTAAAAGCTTTGCCTATCGATAGCCATCCTGTACGCCTCAAAGGTAAGCTTTTGGGGCGACAAGGTATAGCTAACCACTTGGGACAAGACTTGCTCTTAAATTCTCCTCAAGGCTTAGTTAAACTACATTATCAGTCTGCCCTAGGCTCTATTGGTAATCTTTTTTTAAGGCAATCCCTCAATCCAACAGATTTACTAGGTCGCCATATTTTAGTTACAGGTTGGTTTCGCCCTGGTGCTAATAGCTGGATTGACCTTCATACTTTGCAAACCCAAGCTGGCAAAGTATGCTATAGTTTTCAACCGCTTTGGGCTACTATTATGGCAAGTGCGATCGCTCTTTATGGTACTGCCACGCTCATTTTGGGTAGATAAAATCTAAAAATAAATTGCAGCCTTTTTCTAATAATGTTACATTTAGTTACATATAGTTTTTGCGCTCAAAACAAGCCAAGCAGCAAGTATTAATGACGGGTAACAATTTTCTTTGCCGCCAATATCTGCACTAAGAAGGACGGAATTAGGTAGGTAAGAACCCAGGTATTGCTAAAGGTGGAATTATATGCAATTAACTACCCTACAAGCTGTGGGCGTGATATTGTAAAAAATAGTGTCACCGTTACAGGTTAGTAGCATTAGAAACGTTACTCATGGCAAAAAGGCGATCGACTGAACAAATCATCAAACGAGAACGCAGTTGTAAAGCCAAAGTTTTTTCAGGAGATTAATAATTGAAATACTGAATTAACAAACTGTGCCTGTAAGGTATAGATTAGCTAGATAAAATGTAAAAATTAGTTAGTGGCAGCACAGGTCAATGTCACTTGATTATCAGCCAATCTAAAATAAGCGGTTCGATGCCAAATTATTTTTGTGTCAATTTGTAGAGGAATATTTCATGTCAGTTCGTTTATATATTGGTAATCTGCCCAAAGAAGAAGTAGAACGTCAAGACCTGCAAGCAGTTTTTGCAGAGGAAGGCGATTCAGTAGTTACCAAAGTAATTAAAGACCGCAAAACAGGCAAATGTCGCGGCTTTGGCTTTGTAACTGTCAATGATGACGAACACGCTGACAAAATAATTGAAAAATTTAATGGTTATTTATTTAAAGATACACCTATAAAAATCGAGAAAGCTTTACCTCGTACTAAAGGCGCAGAGGAAGACGGCGAACAGCGCCCGATGGATAATGAAGCTAGTCCTACTACCACTAGCATAACTTCAGATAAACCAGCCCCAACTAAGCGCACCTCCAGCAACAATAGCAATAATAAAAAATCCCGTCGCCCAGCTAGTACAACAACAACTAGCACTAATGAAAGCAGCGAAGGAGTACAACCCGATCCTCGCTGGGCTGCGGATTTAGAAAAGCTCAAGCAAATGTTGGCAGCCCAAACTACGAATGGGTAGTAGGTAATGGGTAATGGGTAATTGTTGCCCATTACCCTATTTTTAAGAAACTAAGGAATTTGGTAGAGGAATTTCTAGCCAAGATTCTAAATGCGATCGCAATTGATGAGCAAAATCTGAACGTTGGTTAAATAGTTCGGTACGCACAGGTTTACGTTCTTTGTCTAACTCCCAGCCATAATCGCTACTAAGGCGGAGTTTATTTTGCCAATCAGCTATAGATACTACTAACTTTGAGGTAGGGCTATAGTCGCCGTCATCAACAACAAAGACATAGTTAAAATTATTTTGGGTAGCCGCCGCAATCGTTGAAGGTTGACCGCACAATAACTCTAAACGCGATCGCACTAGGGCGACCAAATCCCCATCACCAATATCTTCCAATGGTCGGACTGCCAGTGTCAAAGCAAAGTAAAAATCTTCAATCGGCACAAACTCTAATTGCATAGCGCTATTGTAATGAACTAATTAATACTCTATTAAACTTTTTACCTTTAACTAATAATTAGGTTAAGTTGTTGAAGCAAAACAATTTTGACCGCTTACGATTAACTTCGTTTAGGCTAAATATAAGATAATATGTAAATAATAATGCTTGTGATAGTCTATTATAAAATTGAAAAAGTTTATATAGCAACTAAAATAGCTGAAAATACCCTATACATACCAAGATTGGGGGATTGACAAAAATTTTAAAATAGACTTCATACCAAAAAAAAGCCGCAAAACGGACAATTAGAGTCTATAAAATCTTTCCCACAGTGGATGCCCAGAATCTTAGTCAACTTTATATTAATTAATAGGAATAAAAAATATTCTGCTCCACTAAAAGGGAACAGCCCAAAGCGGCATCAATTTAAAACTTAGTTAAAATCCGGTAAGTATCAGCTATGAGTATCTCCAATTTACAGCACATTGCCTTAATTTCAGTTCACGGCGATCCTGCAATTGAAATTGGGAAAGAAGAAGCTGGTGGACAGAATGTTTACGTGCGCCAAGTAGGGGAAGCTTTAGCTAAACTTGGATGGCAAGTAGATATGTTTACCCGTAAGGCTAATGCCGAGCAAGCCTCAATCGTTCAACATTCTCCTAATTGTAGAACAATTCGTTTGGTAGCTGGGCCTGAAGAATTCGTACCAAGAGATAATATATTTCCCTACGCTGCTGAATTTGTCCAGCAAATATTAAAGTTTCAAAAAGATAATGGGATTAAGTATGCTTTAGTTCATACTAACTATTGGCTCTCTGCTTGGGTAGGAATGCAGTTAAAGAAAATTCAAGGTAGCAAGCAAGTTCATACTTATCACTCCTTGGGCTATGTCAAGTATAAATCAGTTTCTACCATCCCTTTAATTGCTAAGACGCGATTAGATGTTGAGAAAGCAGTATTAGAAACGGCTGAAAGTATTGTAGCAAC
>JACCVJ010000700.1 GCA_013698215.1 Tatlockia sp.
AAAATAGAGAGACTTTCTGGCAAGTATTGTTTGGTTACGAGAAAAGATATTTTAAACACCAGCTTCACATTGAAACTTGTAAAATTGAGGAGCCAGAAAAGTACGACCAAACCCATATAAAAGCAAGCGTAGAATATGAGCGCGTAGATATAGACAGTCTACCTTTGTCCGAAATTAAAGAGAGAGATTTTGACTATTACAGAAAACTAAAAGACTCAATCTATGCAAAATATACAGGTAGTAATGGAGATATAACTTGTGCCATTAGTGGAGCTAAAAGTAAAAGAAGACTAGACTTTCAAATCGATCACATCAAGCCTAGATCTGAGGGTGGACTATCAACTATGGATAATCTACAAGTTTTATCAAGACAAGCTCACACAGAGAGAACCCGTCAACAGAATCTAGCGAGAAATTCTAGAGCTTAAGTTTTCTAATTGCTGTTGGATTTAGTTCAATTGAGCGCGATCGCACTTTTACACCATTTGTAGCCCAATATCAAAAGTTGCAACGTACCGCCGTTTATTTTCAGTAACAGAGAGCATTAATTTATCTCCACAGCGCGGAAGGAAAAGTTCACCCTCCGCGCTACAGCAATAGTTAAGACTGCCTTTGTTGACGGTTTTGTTGCTTCTGCTGGCGCATCTGTTCTAATTCTTGCCTTTGAGCCGCCGTTAAAACTGCATCCATCCTAGTTTTAGTATCGTTGCGAATGGCTGTAATTTGGGCTTTTTGCTCGGCTGTGAGTACCGTGTCCATTTGCTGACGGCTTGCAGAGCGAATTTCTCTCATTTGAGTTTTTTGAGCATCGGTTAGTCCACTGATTTTAGGATAACCGCGACCTTTTTGTTCTCCACCAGTAGATGATGATTGTGCTAGTTGTTGCCTTTGTTCGGCAGTTAAAACTGCATCCATTTTAGCTTTGGTATCGTTGCGAATTGCTTCCATTCGTGCTTTTTGGGCGGCGGTGGGGATAGCTTCAATTTGTTGGCGACTAGCAGACTTAATTTGTTGCAGTTGGGTCTTTTGTGCTTCGGTTATGTTCGTTAGACGTTCAAACTTTCCACCACCCCCTCTTTTTCCTTTCCCTAATTCGCCTTGCTCCATTGAGGGGGCTGAATTTTGTGCGGTTAAAAACTGGTCTGCTAAGGCTTTGCTTGTGACACCGCCTCCCCCAATCAGTACAGATACAGCAGAAACTACTAACAAACGATTAAATTTGATCACAATTAAACTCTTTACTAAGTGTCATGTTTTAATTAAGCCCGATGAAAATTACAGTTTGACCTAAATCTAAATTACATTTTTGTAATTTAAGTCGGGAAGTAGGGACTATACAATTAAAGTCGTAGGTGAGATGGATGCACATTTTATTTGTTGAAGATGAGGCAAAGATCGCTAACTTTGTCAATGCAGGACTGCGGGAATACGGATTTGTTGTTGACTACTGCGATAATGGCGATGAAGGATATAGCCGCGCCCTATATAACGAGTATGACGCTCTTGTGCTAGACATTATGGTTCCCGGCAAAGATGGGCTGGCAATTCTTAAAAGCTTACGCCGAGAAAAACGCAATGTTCCGGTAATTTTGCTCACGGCGCGTAATGAATTAGACGATCGCCTAGAAGGGCTAAATCTTGGCGCAGATGACTATATTGCCAAACCGTTTTTTGTAGAAGAATTAGTCGCCCGGATTCATGCAGTAGTGCGTCGTAGCATAGGCGATCGCCAAAATATATTAAGTGCGGGTTCAATTAAACTAGACTGTATTAAGCGAGAAGTTACTGGCGATCGCCAAGTAGTAGAACTGACTAGCCGCGAATTTAATCTGCTTGAATACCTAATGCGATCGCCCGGACGAGTTTTTACCCGCACCCAAATTTTAGAACACGTCTGGGGCTACGACTTTAACCCCACGACAAATGTTGTTGATGTCTGCGTTCAACGTATTCGCAAAAAGCTCGATCCGATTGGTGGTGCGCCTTGGTTAGAAAGCGTACGAGGGGTGGGCTATCGGTTTCGCCAAGAGGAAAATTGATAAACGTGATGCGTTCTTTTCGTACTCGCCTAGCTTTAGCATCGGCGGTTTTAGCAGGTAGTGCGCTAATAGGATTTGGGATGACTTCTTGGTGGCTAATTTACCAAGCTAAGGTTAGTCGCCTTGATGAAGCAATCAAAAGCCAGTTGATGAGAGTCAATCGCTCTAAGCACTTTTTGCCCTTACCGCGCCTATTTGGCATTGATGAAGATACACCGATTGCGCTATTAGTCAATGATAACGAGAATAATACTCTTTATAAGTCTGATAATTGGCCCTTAGAAATTAAGGTAGATAGCCTCTGGTTGCCAGCAGGGACACGCCCCTTGATCGAAGCAGGAAGACCGCCAAATGATGTTTTTCCGCCCCGTAGGAGACTCCCGCCCCGCTTTATGACTTACCGTACATCAACCCAAACTTGGCGCGTTGGTGCGGCGAGATTTCCTGCTAATCAAATTGCGATTTCTGTTAGTCTCCAAACTATTGAGGGCGAAATGTTGGCGATTCGCAATATCTTTTTAATTTCCATACTTATTGTCCTATTTTTGATTACTGGGGGTGCTTGGTGGTTGTCAGGTAATGCTTTGCGTCCTATAGGGCAATTGACAGAGGCAATTAAACACGTAACAGTCAAAGGACTAGATAGACGAGTTCCCATTGATACAACGGATGTAGAATTTGTAGAATTGATTGCGGTATTTAATCAGATGTTGGAGAGCCTAGAACGTAGCTTTAAGCAGGCTTCTCGCTTCAGTGGTGATGCTGCTCACGAACTAAAAACACCTTTGGCAATTTTGCAAGGAGAACTAGAACGCAACTTACAACAAGCTGAACCTGAATCTCAGATGCAACAAAGTTTGAGTAGTTTATTAGATGAAGTGCGGCGCTTGAGTGGGATTGTGCGAAAACTTTTGTTGCTTTCTTTAGCCGATGCTGGACGGATGAACTTGCATCGAGTGGAAGTAAACTTGTCGGAGATTTTGGCGCAAGTAGAGGAAGATATAGAATTATTAGCACCGCAATTGAAGGTACAAGCAGATATTACTGCTCAACTGCACGTACTAGGCGATCGCGTTTTACTTACCCAAGTTGTGCAAAACCTTGTCACCAATGCGATTAAATACAATCTTGTCGATGGCTGGATACGCATTAATGCAACCCAACAAAAAGCCAGCGCATTAATTACGATTACTAATTCCTCTAAAAATATTTTACAAGGCGATCGAGAGCGGATATTTGAGCGGTTTTATCGTGGAGATCCGGCTAGGACGCGCTCTGAAGTTGAAGGGACAGGACTCGGACTTAGTTTATCTAGAGAAATTGCCAGAGCGCACGGGGGGGATTTAATCCTTGACTTGACCCCCTCTAACCAAACTGCTTTTACCTTAACTTTACCTACTTTGAGAAGCGATCGCACTTTTTCATAACGTATCTGGATCTATTCCTCGTTCTCGTAATTTGGCTATTAGTGATTGTAGGTCTTGCTGGGCATTTTCAGCTTGTTGTTGAGCAATTTCGGCTTGTTGCTGTGCTTGCAAAGCTTGTTGTTGAGCAATTGCAGCTTGTTGCTGTGATGCTTCGGCTCGTTCTTCAAGAGAGGGATATCTATTTCCCTCTAAATCGTACCAGTACAACCATTCTCTCGTCCATCCTTGATGATTGCCTTGACCCGTACCTATTGCTAAATTAATTTCAGGTATCCAAATGCGATCGCCTATTTGTCTTACATAAACTCCATCTACTAAGCGATAAACTTCTAAAACTTCGTGCTTGTCTCTTTTGGAATAGTCTGGGTTGTAAATGACATAGTACGACGCTCCTAGTTGAGTATATTTTACAAACTTAGTATCGTATTCACCGCCGTAAGCTTGGGAAACTACTTCAAAAACTATCAAGGGGACAATGTGGTTTTCTTCCCACAATACATAACTTAAGCGTCCTTTATTATTTCTCCGTCTTGGTACGCCAATACTCAAGAAACCGTCGGGAACTATTGCTGTTGGGCGGATTCCAGGTGTATAGCTGTAGTAAATGCCCATATCTATCGCAAAAAACCAGTCTTGACGATCTTTCCACAATAAAGTCAAGATTGAACGCAGTAATCCGGGAATTAGCTCTTGAAATTCATTATCCACTGGTGTATCGTCAGAATCCGGCAGTTCGGTAGCCGATGGTA
>JACCVJ010000004.1 GCA_013698215.1 Tatlockia sp.
CATCAGTTTGCCTTTAGCGCAGAGCCACCTGTGGGCTAAACTTTTTGATGCCCAAATTTCTCCATTCGGCACATCACACCAACGGCAGCCCGTAATCAATACATACATTAAGGTGTTCAGTACATGACGAAAAGGCGCATGGGGCATTCCCCGTTCCCGCTTTTCTCTAACCTTTGTCATCCCATCCTCAAACAGCTTCCATTCTAGATCGCTCAATCCCTCAAATCTTCCCGCCCTATTCCGGTAACTTAATCGCTCTGACAATTAGATTCTCACATTTTTGACTTTAGTGGGATAGGTTCATGAAAGTGGATGGAAGAATACTTTAAATAATCTGGGGATAATTCGGCAACCTCTGCTACTATTTTGGTCGATTTATCCTGGGATAGATATAATTTCTAATTCCAACTTATTGCCGGGATTTAATCATTTAATTGGAGTAACTAATCAATTTAAACCATTTTATCTTTCTGGTAATTTAACTTATTTATTACTTGCTTTTTTCGGAAACTGACAGACGAGGGGTAAATCCCTCTTTTGTTACTTTCTGAGTAGGATAATTAAAATGATCAAAATATAAAACTCTACTTAGTAGGTGGGGTAACAGAAGTAGAGCTACAAATATTAAAGCATTTGGCTAGAGACGTTCGTACAACAGTGGCGATCATAGACTCTTATTGTGCAGAGTATAAAAAGCTATTCAAAGAAGTAATGAATAAAGAAGTGCTTTAAGTATTTACACTTAAAAATAACGTCACTAATAAAAAGACAATATTTACCAGAAATTGTCAAAGTAGTCCAAGTTCTGACCAGTCATTACATCCTTTTATAGCTAATTCAAATGGGTCGGTAGATGAATTAAAAAAGCGAGTAGTAAATAAAATCTAGAAAGCATTAAAGAAAAAGAAATTACTGTAGTAATTGATAAACCTGTGGATAAAAAAAGGGTAAAAACTGGTTATGTAGCTTGACATACTTAGCAAGTGTAGAAAAAGTTGATAAAGGAATAGTTTCCGTCGATGCCTAGGGAATTTATACTAAAATAACGTTTCTATCGCTTTACTAATTTCCAGCATATTGAGAAATGGTGGTAAATCATTTTCTGCGTTTACACAATGATAAGTTTAAATTTTCTAGACTTTTTAAACTTAAATAAATCTCTTTTAATTGAAATAAAAACCCATAACACTCGCTCGGATAACTTTTGTAATCATAAACTATGGAACCACAAGGGCAGATGAAAAAATACGTTGAATAATTGATGTCTAATTCTCCAACCGCTCTTACCGTTTTGGTGGGTTTATTCTTGGTTAGATATTTCTCCCAATTCCGGTTTATTGCTAGGATTTAATCATTTAATTGCCAAAATTAATCAATTTAAACCCTTTTATGCTTCTGGATAATTTCACTTATTTATTACTTGTTACCCCCAGAAAATGACAAAAGAGGAATGTTTAAGATTAAAATCAGAGAAGTACAACAAAAAATTAATTTTTTACATTACCGATAGGCAATTTAAAGGTGAAATAGTGGGGTTAAAACTAGCTAAATCTACCCCGGCTTTATGAGCTACCAGAACGCCAATTGCTTCTAAATACGAGTTTACTCCAATTGCTTTAATGCCTAGCGGTGCTGGAAGAACGAGCATTTGCGTAGGATTGCTCACAGTAATTATTTGGGCTTGGCTATTACTCAAACTTAAAATTGCGCTACCACCACAAGCCGTTGCTGGTACTATTACCGCATCAACTTCCTTTGCCCAAATATCGTTAGTAAAAGTACGTTCGGTTGTAAACCTAGGCGCGCGACTTAAGCCTACAAGTACACTGGGTAAGAAGGTATAGCCTAGTTCTTCTGCCGCCGATCGCGGTGATATATTTGGATCTAGAGGTAGTGGTAGTAAAGCTGGGGCGTGGGCGCAAGGGATTTTAAAGGTTCTAACAACTAAGTGACTAATAACAGCTTCTGCCCCTGCTAAGGGGTCTACTCCTTGCCCGTGACGATATTGTTCTAGAGTAACGCTATCGATATCATCGGGGAAACGGGCAACAACGGCGATCGCTTCTGCCCCAATATCGATTAATTTTTTGGCAGCGCGTAATAAACTATCAGGATTTCCCAAAGTTCCCCAACTTGCTCCCGATTTTGAATTGCGTAATTCTACGTTTAATGGTGTATCAGTAATTACGTAATCCGTTAGAGATAATCCTAAAGTTGCTCTAGCAGCTTCGGCAGCTTGAAGTTGCCTAACTTGTAATTCTGGTTCAATTCCCTGGTCAAGAATTAACCCAATCCGATTTTGACGCACTGGATGCAATCCCCAGCATGACGAAGCAAATTTGTCAAGCCCATAGCCTTCTACATAGAAAACATTGGGCATAGACCAGTATAATTGAGCGCCATTGAGGACATTGGGATGAGTAATCAGGCGATCGCACACTGAGGAAATAGCACGAGCGACGGGCAAAGCATCCCCAGCATAACCGCCAATCGCTGCCCCAATCCCCGTTGGTATAATTAAAATAACAGTGTAAGGATGGTTCACGCGGATGGTGATTCTAAAGTAACAACGGCTTCAATCGTAGCGGTTTGTTTTTGGACATTTACCGATGTAATCGCCCACCGCAAAGGTTCGCCCTGTTTTGCCAATTGAGCCTCAATGGCTGTGTGGAGTTGGGCGGGGGTTTCTTCAAGGTTAATTTCGGCGGTGATGAAGTGGGTAGTCATAAATTAAGGGCTATTGTTGGAACTGACCAAATTGTAGATGATAAACTTGGTCTTCTTTTTCTGTCTCAATTTTTAAGTCAGATCGAGGATAGGAGACACATAGTAGAGCATAACCTTGTTGTTGAAGTTCAAGGCTAATACCCATACCCTCGCTTTGTTCTACCTTTCCCTCTAGAATTTGAGCCGCGCAAGTAGTACAAACGCCAGCATTGCAAGAACTTGGAAACTCTAAACCCGCAGCATCAGCAGCTTTGAGAATAATTTGGTCTTCGGGAACTTGGATTGTATGAGTTGTACCTGCGTGGAGAATTTGAACGGTGTAAGTTTGAGGCATATAGAAATAAGTTAGGAGTAGCGCCCTTGCAGCTTTAAAAAGTAATTGTACCGCGACTTCCTAGGGATTTAGTTTGATAAGTATCACGACAAACCGTAATCATGCTAGAAGCAACGTTAATCTGGCAGTAGAAATAAACAAAGAGAGGAGTTACGAGTATGCTTGAAGAATATCGCCAACATACCGCCGAGAGAGCAGAATTTAATATTCCCCCATTGCCTTTAGATGCGGCGCAAACATCACAGTTGTGCGAACTATTGAAAGTACCGCCACAAGGGGAAGAAGAAACATTATTGCATTTATTGCGCGATCGCATTTCCCCAGGGGTAGATCCGGCGGCGTATGTTAAAGCTGGATTTTTGACGGGAATTGCTAAGGGTACAATTAGCAGCCCTTTAGTTTCGCCTGTCTATGCCATAGAACTATTGGGAACTATGCTCGGTGGCTATAACGTGCGGAGTTTAGTAGATTTGCTGTCATCGAAGGATGAACAAATAGCTAAAGCGGCGGTAAAAGCTCTTAGTCATACAGTCTTGGTGTACGATGCTTTCCACGATGTTTTTGATTTAGCAGAAACTAATCCCTATGCTAAACAAGTAATTGATGCTTGGGCAGAGGCTAAGTGGTTTACAACTCGTCCCCCTTTAGGGGAAAAGATTACTGTAACGGTGTTTAAAGTACCAGGAGAGACGAATACAGACGATCTTTCTCCCGCACCTCACGCCACAACCCGCCCAGATATCCCTCTACACGCTTTGGTAATGCTGGAATCAAAAATGCCAGGGGCGTTAGCAACTATCGAGCAGTTGAAGCAAAAAGGGCATCCTGTAGCCTATGTAGGCGATGTAGTTGGTACGGGTTCGTCGCGTAAATCTGCCATAAATTCTGTATTGTGGCACATTGGGCAAGATATACCTTACGTGCCAAATAAGCGTTCTGGTGGGTATATATTAGGAAGTGCGATCGCTCCTATCTTTTTTAACACCGCAGAAGACTCTGGCGCTTTACCCATCCAGTGCGATGTTTCTAAGCTGGAAACCGGGATGGTTATTACTATCTATCCCTATAAAGGTGAAGTTACTAATGAGTCTGGGGAAGTAATTTCTACTTTCAACTTCCAACCCGATACAATCGCCGATGAAGTCAGGGCTGGGGGACGTATCCCGTTATTAATTGGGCGTAGTTTGACAGATAAAATTAGAACAGCGTTAAGAATTGAACCTAGTTCTATATTTATTCGTCCTCGTTCGCCCGTAGATACAGGTAAAGGCTACACCCTAGCGCAGAAAATGGTCGGTAAAGCTTGCGGATTAGTGGGAGTACGCCCCGGTACATCCTGCGAACCAATTATGACTACTGTAGGTTCTCAAGATACCACAGGGCCAATGACCCG
>JACCVJ010000007.1 GCA_013698215.1 Tatlockia sp.
AAGGAAGCCTGGTAGGTTTTGATGACTGGTTGTTAGAAATTGCTAAAACCAATATGAATCTTAACATTGCCAAAAGTTATCAGAAAATTGATCCGTCTATGCAGGACAATCTTAAGTTATTAGTTTGTTAGATAGTGTTGGGATGAAAAAACAGATCGTGAGATATTGCATACAATAAATTAATTACGAAATTAACCTATGCGATCGCACTTCTTACAACTAAGACTACGGCATGATTGAGGTAAGGCACTAAAGCTGCAGTTATGAGCGATCTAATTTTTATTACAGGTGCTACAGGCAATGTAGGAGCGGAAATTGTCCGCCAACTGAGCGAGGGAGAGCATCGTGTCCGAGTTGCTCAAAGAAATCTCAAAGCCAGCAGCAACTCATCGCCATCTTCAACGGTTGAGGATGTTAACTTCGATTTTCAACAACCACAGACTTTTAATCCAGCTTTTCAAGGCGTTAAAAGAGTCTTTTTGATGCGTCCGCCTGCTCTTTCTCAAGTAAAAACCTATATGTACCCTGCTATTGATAGTGCGATCGCATCAGGTGTCGAACAGATTGTTTTTTTATCCGTACTTGGAGCCGAGAGCAATCCGATTATTCCCCACGCCAAAGTAGAAAAGTATATTCAATCTGTTGGTATACCTTACACTTTTCTGCGCGCTAGTTTCTTTATGCAGAACTTGAGTACGACTCATTGCCAAGACATTCAAGAGCGTAACGAGATATTTTTACCCGCAGGAAAAGGGAAAACAAGTTTTATTGATGTGCGGGATATTGCGGCGGTAGCGGTTAAAGCTTTAACAGAATCTGGTCATAGCGATCGCTCTTACAGTCTCACAGGTAGCGAAGCTCTAGACTACTACCAAGTAGCAGAAATATTTACAGAGGTACTTGGCAAGCCTGTACTTTACACAAATCCTTCAATTTTTAAATTTGCAATCAGTATGTACAAACTCGGTTTAGAACCCCAATTTATTGCCGTCATGATTGGCATTTACACAACGGCAAAATTGGGATTTGCAGGGAAGTTAACTACCGATACCCAAGAAATTCTCCAAAGAGCGCCGATTAGTATGCGACAGTTTGTAGAAGATTATCAAGGTTGTTGGGGGGTAGAACCTATTTCATAACTACAGGTTTTGCGCCCGGAATAGTGACATCTATCGGAGTTACTTGAGTTGCCAGCCCATTTAAGGGCGGTTGAATTGCTGTAGTATTGCCTACAACCAACGTGACAAGATTTTCGGGTTTGAGATAGGTTTTCGCTACTCTCTGCACATCCGCCGCCGTTGTTGCTTCTATACCGCGCTGATAGCGAAAGATAAAATCTGCCGGATAGCCGTAATATTCGTAACGCATCAGGCGCGATAATGTTTGGGCTGGATCTTCAAAATTAAAGACAAAAGAGTTTAATTTTGTTTCCTTGGCATAAGCAAGTTCTGCTGGGGTGACAAGTTTAGCCTTTAAGCTTTCAATCTCCACGCCAATTGCTTTAATAAAAGGTACCGTAGCATCGGAGCGAGTTTGTCCGCCAGCGAGGAAAGTTCCCGGATAATCGTAATTGGGACTCCAGACACCGTAAACAGTATAAGCAAGTCCTTGACGCGATCGCACGGAATTAAATAAGCGTCCGCCAAAACCATTTAATACCCCACTTAGCACATCTAACGCCGCATAATCTGGGCTATCTAGCTTTCCGCCTAAGTGACCAATCTGCACATAACTTTGGGTAAGTTGCGGCTGATTGACAACAAAAACACCGCCCGTTTTTGCCTGGGAAACGGTGGGTAAAGTGGGCTTAACTAGCTTGGGGTTAGCTTTCCAATCACCTAAGTTTTTTTGAATTAGCGATCGCATTTGAGCGGAGTTAAAGTCACCTACAATCCCCAAAATCATATTATTGGGGTGAAAATACTTTTGATAAAACCCGATTAAATCCTCACGGGAAATATTATCGATAGTGGCATACTCTACTGTACGAGCATAAGGACTAGCATCGCCATACAGCAGCTTTTGAAACTCTCGCCCTGCGATATCTTCAGGATCGTCATTGCGCCTAGCAATCCCGCCGCGTGCTTGAGTTTTGGCTAATTCTAGCTGTTGCGCTTCAAAAACCGGGGTTTTTAATACCTCGCTAAATAACTCAAATACTGTGGGCAAATCTTCACTTAAAGCACTAAAACTTGCACTACCAGAAGTTGTACTAATGCCCGTTTCTACACTAGCAGCCCTTTGTTCGAGTAGCTGATTGAGTTCGTTGGGGGAATGATTCGTAGTACCACCAGTACGCATTACTGTACCTGTAAGCCCTCCTAGACCTATCTTATCAGCACTTTCAAAGCGATCGCCTGTGCGAATTAGCGCCGTACCGCCGACTAAAGGCAATTCTCGATCTTCTAGTAAGTACACAACCATGCCATTATCTAGTACAAATCGCTCGTACTTGGGCAACTTTATTTCTGGTAAGGGTGCAAACTTCAACTCGTCGTAATGTTGCGCGGTGGCTGCCATACTAGGCAAACCCAGCAATACAACTAGCAGCATCGAAACTACTGCTACTGTCCATTTAATAGTTATTTTCATACTTTCCTTTAACTTTCTTTTGGCAACAAACGCCCTATTGTGCGATTTTCTGGCTTAAAAGTAGCTACAGCGACTCTCTGCACATCCGCCGCCGTTACTGCGTCTAAACGCTCCAATTCTTTAAATAAATTGCGCCAAGAACCAGTTTTCACTTCGTATTCCATCAACAACTGAGCCATGCCAGAATTAGAATCAAGACTTCGCAATAATCCTGCTTTTGCTTGGGTTTTTACCCGCTCTAACTCTATAGCTGATACTGGCTCAGTTTTCAACTTCTCAATTTCTGCTCTTAATCCTGTCGCTACTTGCTCGACAGTCCGATTAGGCGCAGTTAGAGCATAAAACAGCATCAAATTCGGGTATTTGTCCCCAGGAAAACCGCTAAATCCTTGAGCGTTGAGAGCTAATTGCTGCTTTTCTACCAAAGAGCTATATAGCCTGGAAGTCCTCCCGTCACTTAGCAAACTGCCAATCAGTCCATAAATTACATTATCTGGGCTAGTAATTGCTGGGCGGTGGTAAGCTTCTAAATACCAAGGCTGGGAAGGCAACTTTAATTCAACTTCTCTAACTTCTGTTTGTTTGGGTTCTACAGCTTTGAGTTTAGGTGGTGAAGGCTTGGCTTTAAAGCGTCCAAAGTAAGCTTGAGCGAGTTCTTTTACCTGTTTTGGGTTGACATCTCCCACAAGGGCGATCGTAATATTGCTGGGAACATAATAAGTATCAAAAAATTGTTGCACATCTTTGCGCGTCAAATTGCGGATATCTTGCTCGTAACCAATGGTGGGGCGCTTGTATGGATGAACAGTGTAAGCTTTGTCTAGCAACGCCTCAACCATTTTACCAATGGGAGAATTATCTACCCGCAATCTTCTTTCTTCCAAAATTACATCTTTTTCTTTGTAAAACTCCCTAAATACTGG
>JACCVJ010000018.1 GCA_013698215.1 Tatlockia sp.
CACTTTAAGTTACTGGAATACATGGCTATCCGCCGCCAGAGAAACTAGCGAGTTACGCGCCTCTAGCTGGCAAATGGGACAAAGTTTAATGCACTTGTTGTTAGCAATTAAACCTATAGAAGCGCAGAGTTTTTGTCTACAGGGTGAATGTAACTATGCTGTTTGTTTAGGAATTTTCGCCGCTTTAGAGCAAATAGACTCAAAATGGTTAATTATTGGCTATTTGCACAGTTGGGCAACTAATTTAATTACTGCGGGTGTAAAATTGATTCCATTGGGACAAACCGCCGGACAAATTTTACTGCACGAATTACACGCCAATATTAGCGCTGCGGCTACAGAAATTATTAGCTTAGAAGATGATGAGCTTAGTAGTTGCTCTTGGGGTTTATCTTTGGCAAGTATGGCACACGAAACCCAGTATACGCGCTTGTTTCGCAGTTAAAGCCTTTTGAGTTAAAATATAGTTTTAACTAATATCCGTGAATGCCTTTCGTGTCGGAGTAGCCGGGCCCGTTGGCTCTGGTAAAACAGCTTTGGTAGATGCTCTGTGTAAAGCATTGCGTCAACAATATGATATTGCCGTAGTCACCAATGACATTTATACTCAAGAAGATGCTCAGTATTTAGTCCGCAGTCAGGCTTTAGAGAGCGATCGCATTATCGGGGTAGAAACGGGTGGTTGTCCACATACGGCGATTAGAGAAGATGCCTCAATTAACTTAGTTGCGATCGCCCAATTAGAACAAAGATTTTCTAACCTAGATTTAGTATTTTTGGAAAGTGGCGGCGACAATTTGGCAGCAACTTTTAGTCCAGAATTGGTAGATTTAACTATATACGTGATTGATGTAGCCGCCGGAGACAAGATCCCGCGTAAAGGTGGGCCAGGAATTACTAAGTCTGATTTGCTAGTAATTAACAAAATCGATCTTGCTCCTTACGTGGGAGCCGATTTAGGCATCATGGAGCGCGATACTAAAAAAATGCGGGGTGATAAAGCGTTTGTGTTTACTAACTTAAAGACGCAAATCGGAGTCGATACGGTAATTGACTTTGTGCAAAGCTATATTTGCTAGATTCAAACTGCGTAGAAAAATAAGCAAGAAAGACGTTGCAATGCAACGTCTCTACTAAAATTTATACATTTAATCAGCAACGCCGTTTATTTATAATTGACTATATATAATAAAAAATTATGCAAATTCCTCGCTTGCATCCCGATACTGTGGAGCAAGTAAAACAAAAAGCAGACATTTACGATGTCATTTCCGAACACGTTGTTTTACGCAAAGGTGGTAAAGGCTTTGTTGGTTTGTGTCCTTTTCACACCGAAAAAACTCCTAGTTTTAGCGTCAGTCAATCGAAGCAAATGTATTACTGCTTTGGGTGTAACGCGGGTGGAGATGCGATTAAGTTTTTGATGGAGTTACAAAAGCAATCTTTTAGCGAAGTAGTATTAGACTTAGCAAGGCGCTATCAAGTAACAGTACAAACTTTAGAACCTGAGCAACGCCAACAATTACAGCAACAGTTGTCGTTACGAGAGCAACTATACGAGATTTTAGCGATCGCAAATCGTTTTTATCAACACGCTTTATACCAACCCCAAGGCGAAACAGCGTTACATTACCTATTTGCCCGAAAACTCAAAGCTGAAACTATCCAACAATTTAACTTAGGTTACGCGCCAGATAGTTGGGAAACTTTGTATCATTACTTAGTAGAGCAAAAACGTTACCCAGTACAGTTGTTACACCAGGCGGGTTTACTGCGTCAGCGTCAATCGGGAGATGGCTATTATGACTATTTCCGCCATCGCGTAATTATTCCCATCCTCGATTTGCAAGGGCGAGTTATTGGCTTTGGGGGAAGAAGTTTAGGCGATGAGCAACCAAAGTATCTTAACTCCCCAGAAACGGAGCTTTTTAGTAAAGGTAAAACCTTATTTGCCTTAGATAAAGCTAAATCGGCAATTTCCGAGCTTGATTGTGCGGTAGTAGTGGAAGGATATTTTGATGCAATTTCTTTACACGCGGCGGGAATTACGAATGTAGCCGCTTCTCTGGGTACGGCGCTAAGTTTAGAGCAAGTAAGACAAATATTACGTTATAGCGAGTCAAAACAATTAATTCTCAACTTTGATGCGGATGTAGCGGGTATTCAAGCTTCCGAAAGAGCCATTGGTGAAATTGCTAACCTTGCTTATCGCGGCGAAGTACAACTAAAAATTCTCAATTTACCCGCCGGAAAAGACGCAGACGAATACTTACATACTTCCACCCCAGAGGATTACAGAGATTTACTTGCAAAGGCTCCATTGTGGCTAGATTGGCAGATTTTACAACTAATAGGCGATCGCAATCTTAAACAAGCTACAGACTTTCAGCAAGTAGCTAAAGCAATGGTAAAGCTACTCCAGCAAATTGATAACAGCGATACCCGCAATTACTATGTAAGTCGCTGCGCGGAGATTCTTAGCTTAGGAGATGCACGACTTGTACCATTACGAGCAGAAAACCTATTAGCCCAAATTTCTCCTAAATATCAGTCAAGCAAGCCGATTTCGTCCAAAACTCAAAAACACAGTAGCCCCAAAGATAAAGCATTCCCCGAAGCCTCGGAGCGCAGTCTATTAGAGCAAGCAGAGGCTTTATTATTGCGAATTTATCTCCACTGCCCAGAACATCGTCAAGCCGTCAGTAGCGCCTTACAAGAGCAAAGTTTACAATTTAGTTTGTCTCATCACCGTTTTTTATGGCAGCAAATTGTTGATGAAAAATCTGAGATCCATCCCACCGAGGAGCAAGTCAGTTTAGTTTCTCGCATCCAAACTCGCTGTTTACAATCTGCTACAGAAATAGCCCAAGTTTCTTCTCTATTTCACTTAGACGAGAAAACCCAGCAGGAATTGCTAAATGGTACGCAAGTGATTCAAGCTGCTACCGCCTGTATGGAAAGAGTGCTGTGTGAAAAACGTTATCGCTCGTTTTTGGATTTGTGGGAGCAAACAGATCCTATAAACGATCCTGAAAACTCCCAATTATATTATCAGTCGTTATACACCGAACAAAGGCGACTGCAAGAGTTAGATTTGATGCGCCAATTTTGCCTAACAGATTTACTATAGTGGCTGGCGCATCTAATATTTACTTACACATCAACGTTTCGCGGGTTTCTTTCCCAGTGGTGGGGTTAGTACCTTGAGCGACTTTACATAATTTGTCTTGCTCATCTTGACGAAGCAATACATCGGTAAAATCCGCACCGTCAATAATTGCGCCATCAAACTTAGCATTAGCAGCAAAAGCCCCAGTTAAAACAGCATTAGTCAAGTTAGTTTTAATAATTCGGGCTGCATCTAAGGTTGCATTCGTTAGATTTGCGCCTTCCAAATTTGCCGACTCTAAATTAGCCGCAAAAAAACTTACACCTGTCAAATCGCTGTGGCTAAGGTTGCTATTGCGTAAATTGGCTTTAGTAAAACTAGCATCGGTCAATACTTGCCCAGAAAAATCTCTACCTAGTAGGTTTTCTCTGTTATAGTCGAGAGCGAAAGCTGGAGAAGCCCAAATACTTGCACTTACGAGCATCGCTAATAAACACAGTAAGCTGCTCAAAATCCGCTTGTGTAGCATAGTTGTAGAAATCATTTTATGTTGTAGCCAATGGCAAATCATCAATCATCTCATTATCCCGATATAGGTGTTTTAGGAGAAGATTTTATTGCTCAATGGTTACAATCTAGCGGTTGGCAAATTTTACATCGTCGTTGGCGTTGCCCGTGGGGTGAAATTGACCTAATTGCTAATAAGTGCGATTCTTTAGCTTTTGTAGAAGTCAAGACGCGCAGTGCGGGAAGTTGGGATGCGGGAGGTTTGCTGGCAATTACGCCTCAAAAGCAAGCAAAGCTCTGGAAAACTGCTCAAAGTTTCTTAGCTACTTATCAAGAGTTTGCGGAGTATGCTTGTAGCTTTGATGTGGCGCTGGTTTATTGCGAAAAGACTTCGCCCGATCTAAAATACAATTTATCTTTGCTTGAATATATCCCCGCAGCTTTTTAAAACAGACGTAGCATCGGTACGTCTCTACGCTAAGGTTTCTGGACAATAACCCAAACCTTGCACAAATTGCTGACGGAAAGCTTCAATTTCTTCTCTTTCTGGGCTACCATGGGCAACTACTGCTACTTGATACCGACGCATTATATCAATAGGCGATTGTCCAGCTTCTAGGCTCCAAAGTGCCACATTTACTCGCACGTTAGGCTCGTAAGGTATGCCCAATTCATGCAAAAATGCGCT
>JACCVJ010000029.1 GCA_013698215.1 Tatlockia sp.
GGAGGCTTATTTATGTTTCTGCAATCGATAAACTTAACTAAGTTACTAATTCATATTTATTAGCCAATTATTTATTCAGCCCACAATACAGTTTGTCTAGCTACCAACATCGCCAACTCAAAAAGCAGCCTAACATGAGCCAAGATTTACCAGTGCCTTCGCCAGCAAATTATTCAAGAGTTTTAATTTTGTCAATGCGTAACTTTGAGTCTTGGGTGGCTCGGAGCTTTTTATTTGAATTTGAGTATGCTCTAGAGGATTTTGAACAAGTGGATATATGTTCGCCTAGTTTTTCCCCCACTATACTTAGCAGACTTACTAGAAAAATTTCCCGTTCCAGTTTTAATGCTACAGGTAAATCAGTTTCTCTTAGTTCAAATGCTAATCAATTCTCTTTAGATAAAGAATACGATTTATTTATATTCGCCTGTCAATTTCCTGCAGAGCTATATTACTTAGATTCTATTAAAGATTGGCGAAAAAAATGTCATAAAGCTGTTTGTTGGTTAGATGAAGTATGGATAAAAGAAGTAGATAGTTTAAAGATACAATTAACAGCATTAAAACAATTCGATCATGTTTTTATGAACATGAATTTTAGTGTTAAACAAGTTGCCGAGATTGCCCAGCGCCCTTGTTCATATATGCCACCAGGAATTGACGCAATCAAGTTTTGTCCCTATCCCCTCCAACCCCAGAGAAGTATTGATGTATGCAGTATAGGTCGTCGTCCAGACGCTATTCACGAATCATTGCTAAATTTAGCAGAAAAAAACAATTTTTTTTATATGTACGATACTTTAAAAATATCGTTCATCAGTAATTATAATTCTCATCGAAGTTTATATAGAAATTTAATTAAAAGAAGCCGTTATTTTATGGCTTACAAGCCTAAGTATGACATAGAAAGTTTAGGTGGCACTCAAGAGGAGCTAAATGTTCGTTTTTTTGAGGGTGCAGCAGGAGGAGCAATACTACTAGGAATACCACCAAATTGTGAGGCTTTTAGCCAAAACTTTGATTGGTCGGATGCCGTAATTCCCTTACCCATAGACGCAACTAATGTAGGAGAAATAATCGCCCATCTTGATTCTCAACCGGAGCGCTTAAACAAAATTCGTACAGATAACGTTGTCAATTCTCTACTTCGCCATGATTGGGTATATCGTTGGGAAAAAATCTTAGCGGCGGTAGATATTCCGATTTTTCCAGGCATGATTGAAAGAAAAGCTAAATTGAAAGAGTTAGCTGAAATTGTAGCAGTAAATAATCTTAGTATTAAATAATAAACTAGCGGATAATTCTTTATGCAAAAAGTAATTTCTCCTATAGCATCGAGTTCTCAGCCACGCATTTTAATTTTATCTATGCGCAATTTAGCATCTTATGTTTCGCGTTCCTATATAAATGAGTTGAAAAAATGTATTTTTAGCTGGGAAAATGTCGATTTACTGAGCATACCCTACTTCAGAAATAAGCTGTCAAAAAAATAGTCAACAATTTATCCAGAAAAGTTTTTCAACTTAGTGGTAACTCCAACATCCTAAATCCTATTCGCAACCACTTCATATTAAATAAAAAGTATGATTTGTTTTTTTATATATGTCGAAAACCTATAGATTTACCTTACTTAAATTCAATTAAAAATTGGCGCGAGCAGTGCAACAAAGCAGTTTGCTTATTGGATGAAATATGGATGGAAAACTATATTAAAGAACAAAAGCAGATATCCGTATTAAAAGATTTTGACTGCATTTTTATGAACTTGAGTTCTAGCAACAAAGCCGTTGCTAATACAACTCAAAAACCCTGTTATTACTTGGCTCCTGGAGTTGTGGTTGTAGAATTTTGTCCTTATCCTCTACAACCATAACGGAGTATTGATGTTTGTAACTTTGGTCGTCGTTCACCCTCGGTACACCAATCGCTGTTGGATTTAGCAGAGCAAAAAGATTTTTTATATATTTATGATACGTTGAAGTATTTATTTACAACTAATTATCAATATCATCGCGTGTTATACCAAAATATAGTTAAAAGAAGCAATTACTTTATTGCTTATAGAGCAAAATTTGACCTTGAAGGTGAAACTGGAGGTCAACAAGAGTTAAACTTTCGCTTTATTGAAGCCGCTGCGGGGGGTGCAGTAATTTTAGGTATGCCTCCGCAAACGGAAACTTTTACCCAAAGCTTTGATTGGTCTGATGCGGTAATTGAGCTTTCGGCTAACGCATCGAATGTCGCAGAAGTTATCGCAGATTTGAATGCACAGCCAGAGCGACTAAAAAAAATACACAAAAATAATGTTGTCAATTCGCTGCTTAGACATGACTGGGTATATCGCTGGGGTCAGATTTTAGATCGACTAGGCTTGAGTCATACGCCAAAAATGGCACAAAGACAAGCTTCTTTATAAAGTTTGGCTGACATGGCGCTACAAAAAAGTAGTTAAGCCTTAGCTTTTTTGTAAAGTCCGCTAAAGAATAAGTTAATATTAATTATATTGGGTTAAACTTTAGTGGAGAAATCATACTCCAAGCTGAAGTCACTCAAACAGCCGCACCCGGCGGCAGGATGAAAGCTAGAGGAATTTGGGCAAAGGATAAAAATCCTCGCCATCTTTTAACTTAATCAAGCTCTGAGTCTTGTGAAAGTTAAAGTAGCGCGCCTTCTCAAAAATCATCCGCATCCATCCCAGGGAACCCGTTTTAGATTCGGGAGCGACAAATAGCTAGGGACGCAAAATCTACATGAAATATTTATTAATCGCTAAGTCGCTAACTAAATATCGGTCGCCACTGAAAACTAGAGCCGTAAATTCGCCACAAGCAGGGAAGAATTACAGGTTTAAGCTCCATCAAATTACAAATTTAACCACACTTAAAAAGGCAGAAGCAA
>JACCVJ010000072.1 GCA_013698215.1 Tatlockia sp.
GGTAATATACGTTGAAAAATTATTGAAACCTGCTGTGTATAGCAATACAAAGTTAAAATCCGAGTATCCTATAGTTTCAAGCTTAGATATTGGGAAGCCAATTTGTTATATTCAAGAATCAAATGGCTCAACTTTAGATTTAAGTAATTTATGTAGCGATCACCAAACTAAAACCTAACTATCTAAGCTTAATCGAGATTTTCTCGATAGCTACAATAATTCACTGGAAATTTACCAAAACGAGCGAACTTTGGTATCCCCTGATACTGACGAAGCGCCAAAGTCTCCGATTGCAGTAGCGCGGGGTGTATGCAGCGCTCTCCAAAGTAAAGTACCGCTACAGATCAAGACAGAGCAATATGAAAAAATTATCAAAACTAAAGATCCCAGAAATCAAACAACTGCTCTAGCAGAATCAGACATTATTAATTCTTTGGCGATTAAATTTTACTGTCCTGAGTTTGCTCAATAAGTAGTTATTTTAGCGATCGCATCAACACTGTAGTCATTTACTCCAACTAAGGTATCAAATATAATCTAGTGCTGCTCGGACTTCAACTAATTTTTGAGCAGCATTTTTAGCTATCAAGATATCAATTTAGAAGTTAATTGCAAAAATCACAGGCATTGACTTTTTATCAGCGATATTTAAGCAACAAATTACTAACTTTAAACCACGATTAATTTAGCCTTAATCCTCCCTCAGTATATTTACGGTGTACAAACATTTTTACCAGAACTGCGGGTAGCAATTATCTAAGTTGCTGCCAAAGTTTTTGTTTGTCTTAACCAAGAAATTAGTTTTGAGGAGTATAATTGTGATTCGGCTTTCCCACTTAGCAATACTAACATCAACATTTTTGACAGTTTTGGGCGCAAATCAAGTTACCGCCGCAACTTTGAACGGAGCAGAACCAATCGTTATTGGTCATCGGGGAGCTAGTGGCTATCGTCCAGAACATACTTTAGCATCTTACGAATTAGCTATTGAAATGGGCGCTGATTACATTGAACCCGATTTAGTTTCTACTAAAGATGGCGTATTAGTAGCGCGTCATGAGAATGAAATTTCTGGAACTACTGATGTAGCTACTCGTACTGAATTTAGCGATCGCCTAACTACTAAAACTATTGACGGCGTACCAATTACGGGATGGTTTACAGAAGATTTTACCTTAGCCGAGCTAAAAACATTAACTGCTAAAGAGCGCATTCCTCAACTGCGCCCTGATTCAGCTACTTTCGATGGATTGTATCAAGTCCCGACGTTGCAAGAAGTAATCGACTTAGCTGCCCAAAAAAGTTTGGAAACTGGACGAACTATTGGCATTTATCCAGAAACTAAACATCCTACTTACTTCAATTCAATTGGATTATCTTTAGAAAAACCTCTAGTAGCAACTCTTAATGCCAACGGATTAACAGGGGCTAACGCTCCTGTATTTATCCAGTCTTTTGAGGTTGGCAATCTGCAATATCTGAGGACTTTAACTGATGTTCCTTTGGTACAGTTGTACGATGAGGCTACAGTTCAACCTTATGATTTTGTTGCTAATGGAAGTACTCGCACCTACGGCGATTTGTTAACCCCTGAAGGATTAGCGGAGGTTGCCGCCTATGCTAATGGTATAGGCCCTTTTAAGCGGTTAATAGTTCCTGCCGGAACAGTAGATGCAGACGGAGACGGTAAGCCAGACGATCTCAACGGTGATGGTGTAATCAGCGCCGCAGACGCAGTTCTGCAAGCTCCTACTACCCTAATCGATGATGCTCATGCTGCGGGATTGCTGGTGCATCCTTACACATTTCGGCGTGAAGGCTTTTTCTTGGCTCCCGACTATAGTAGCAATCCCGAACTAGAATACGAACAGTTTTTTGCTTTGGGAGTTGATGGCGTATTTAGCGATAATCCAGATATTGCTGTTAGTGTGCGCGATCGCGTAGCTCAACCTGTCCCCGAACCAAGTACAATGCTGGGACTAGGTGTTATTCCATTTTTCCAATGGCTGCGTCGTCGAGCTAAGTAATAAGAATTGGTGTAGTCGTAGGTGCTACACCAATCTGCAATTAGCTAGGTTATATTAATTTGAGCTAATTGGGACAAACTATGAAAGTTTGGTTATCTTGTTTTTTTGTGTTATTTGCGATCGCCGAATTTTACCAATGGGCGCAACACGTAAGTATACCACTACCTTTTTATATTTTCGGCGGGGCAGTTTTGGCAGTTGCTTCTAATACTAATAAGCGCTTGGGCTTCTTTTTGCCGCTAAAAGATGAAGTATTGACGCTCTTGCAAATTAAACAATCCAGTACCAAAGAGCCAGAATAATAATTAGCGTCCCATATTTCGCTTCATCTGCTCTAATTCGTCTTGAGTTTCCCAACGCAAAAACGCATCATCTAAGGCATCGGGTGCGCCGTAGGGTGTACGAGTTTGATTCCATCCGTCGGTTTCTAGGCGCTGAGAAGCCCCGTAAGTATTGCGAGTTGCCTGAGACTCGGTGACTTTGGTTTGCACCTCTTGACGGCGCTGTTGGATGCGCTTTAGTAGTTCTTTTGCTTGAGTGACACGCTCTTTTACACCTTGCATTTGTCCCCAGCGTTGATTACCTTCTCGCAGTAAAGTTGCTTCTCTTTGTTGGGCGGCTTCCGCCAAATCTAGCCTATTAGCAGTTTTTGCTTTTTCTATCCGAATATGCCAGCGTTGAATTTCTTGAGCTTTGGCTAAGATTTCGTCTTGACTTCGCTTTTCTTGAAGTTGCAAGTCGCCAATTAGTCTTAAAGTATCTTCTTCCTGTTCGCGCAACTGTTCTAAAAGTGCTTCTAACTCCAAATGGGGATTATTTTTTAAAAACTCTTCTAAACGGCTTTCCAGAAAACGG
>JACCVJ010000133.1 GCA_013698215.1 Tatlockia sp.
ACCGCCACGACCGCCATTGGCATTACCGCCATTAGAATTATCGCCACCCACCAGGCTAGCTTCTTCAATTTGAGTGAGTTCAGTAAACATTGTGCTTTCCATTGTTGTTCTCCAAAAGATAAATGAACGTCAGCTACCTAAAGCTCTATTTTTGTGCCAAAGTAGCACTCAAGCCTTTCGAACTATGGGGTTCGGTTCGTCCCTAGGAATTGCCGCCAGCACCGCCAGCACCACCAGCACCGCCAGCACCACCAGCACCGCCAATACCGCCAGCACCGCCAGCACCATTGCCACTATCAGTAAGATTGCCGGAATTTCTTCCACCAATAACGACACCGGTATCGCCGCCACGAGCGCCACTACCGCCACTACCGCCACGACCGCCATTGGCATTACCGCCATTAGAACTATCGCCACCCACCAGGCTAGCTTCTTCAATTTGAGTGAGTTCAGTAAACATTGTGCTTTCCATTGTTGTTCTCCAAAAGATAAATGAAAACGCTAACTGGCTGAGATTGACTTTCCAGGTAGCTGCACTCAGCTTATCAGTAATTTCACTAGAAATAACATGGCTATTTAGTTAATAAATTTGTAAAAGTAAGAATAATTGAGGGTACAAGGTTACATATTATACAAATTTTTAGTAACAATGTTTTGTAAGGAACATTAAGCATATTTTTAAGTATATTTTATGGTCACAATTACGCATTGATTTTAAGAATACTGAAGTTGCCAGTGTAATTACTTTTTATCAGATAAATCTAAGTACAGGACAAAAATTGTAAAATATCCAAGAAGTCATTCATTTTCTGCTCCAGATGTTTAAACGACTTTAAACAGTTAGTTCAGACAGTAACAACTGTTCACGACATTCACAACAACTCTAGGTTTATCAATTATGCTGAGTGACCCTAACCCAGATTTTCTTCACCCAGTTCAAAGTGACGAGTTTCTCCCCCCCATCAGCCGTTGGACCACGCTAGGTGGGCTGTTTTTAGTCGGGACAGTTGGCGCGGCTGTAACGCTCGCCTCAGTCATCCAGTACAACGTCACCGTCAAAGCTGCTGCTACCGTCCGTCCTTTCGGAGAACTGCGCATTGTTCAAGCAGTAACAGAAGGAACCGTCAAACGTATCTTAGTGAAAGAAAATCAGGTGGTCAAGAAGGGAGAAGAGATCGTCACTATCGATGACTCCCGCCTCCAAACTCAAAAGAGTCAGCTACAAGGAAACATTCAGCAGAGCCAGCTGCAACTCACTCAAATTGCTGCCCAAATTAGCGCGCTTGACAGCCAGCGCGACTCCGAGTCCAGCTTGTTGAAACGCACCATTGCTTCTGCTCAAGCTGATTTGAATCTCAATCAACGGGAGTATAAAGACCGGCAAATTACAACTGTGACAGAAGTGCAAGAAGCCGAAGCCGTCCTAGAGTTAGCGAGGGCAGAGTTGAAGGGATATCAGCAACTGGGCAAAACCGGTGCTATTGCTCAGCTGCAAATTAAGGAGAAAGAACAAGCTTTTAAAGCTGCCCTTGCTCGACTGGAGGGGTTCAAAGCCACTCTCAATCCCAGTGATGCGCCCGTAGCAATCGCGACTGAGCGGATTGCCCAAGAAAGAGCTAGGGGTTCAGCAACTCTAGCCACATTAAACAAAGAGCGAGAGCAACTGCAAAGCACGCAAATTGAAATCCAGAACCAACTTAACCGTGATCGCCAAGAACTACAACAAATTGGAATTGACCTGAGCAGGACAGTGATTCTTGCTCCAGCAGATGGCACGATCCTCAAACTGGATCTGCGAAACCCTGGTCAGGTGGTGCGCCCTGGAGAATCTATTGCCCAAATTGCTCCCAGTCATGCCTTAATGGTAGTTAAGGCTCGTGTGGCGGCTCAAGATATTAGCAAGGTTAAAGTTTGCAAACAAGAAGTGGTCTCTGACTGTCAAGAGGGCAAAGTGCAACTGCGGTTTTCTGCCTATCCTTATCCTGACTACGGTACACTCCAAGGTGCTGTTAGAGCGATTGCACCTGATGCTATTACACCTCAAACTAGCGATGCCAGTTCAGCTGCCCCATTCTATGAAGTAACGATCCAGCCGGAAAGAGCTTATTTTGTAAAGAGCGATCATCAGTATCCCATCCAACCAGGAATGGAAGTCACAGCAGACATTATTTCCAGAGTTGAGACGGTAATTACATTTATTCTTAGAAAGGCAAGGCTTCTAACAGATTTGTAGTTTGGCTGGGGTTGGTATGATCGCGAAGCCTGTGCGTAGCGCACCCTAGAATCGCACATGGACGTTTTGAGCTATATTAATGGTTGCATCTCTTACGCCGTGACGACCGACTTGTCTAGCTGCTCGCTCAATGGCGTTTACTTCTGATGGTCGTAAGTATTCTCGTTCTCTTGTCGATGATTGTTTTGGAGGAGGTAGAGAATGATTTGGAAACTTTGCCGAAAATGGAAGTTTGGGGATGGCGAGTAGCATGGGTCGATTCCTCATGCTTGGGTATATATTTTCAGGATACTTTGCCTACTTAAAATTTTTCTAGGCAAAGTAATGATTTGTATTACTTATCGTTCAGACAAAAATTTGGTATGAAAAATGTGAAATTTAACTAGGCTGCACTTGGTAACACGAACCTTCTATTTCCGCCGACTACTGCTAAGTATGACCGACGAGGAGAAGAGGCTAAGAAAAAAGCCGTCGAACACTTGGAAACTTTCTACCCCCATCCCAAGCTATGACGGGACATGAGGTTGAGCCGAGATACATAAGATAATAGTGCCGCTTACATTAGCCGACATCACTTTGAGGAGCGCTCTTCAGACTTCCTAAAGAGTCCCCCTTCGTGCTGACGAAGCGATGTCAGCCTTCCATCTCTCCTCATCCTCAAGCGTATTGCTGTAGAGAGTCCCTCCTTCCTCCATGCGTCTTGCAAACTCTGCATAAAATTCAGGGTTAGTTTGCATTTCACCCTTTTCCAGGCGGTCTACTAGCTCTCTATCTGACATCGTGTGGTAGTCAATGTTAGACATAAAATTCCCTCCGAATCCATTCCCTGCTTTGCCCTTATAGCGTACAGGCAGCGCCAGCTATAACTGTAGCGCAATATCACGCTGGAACCCGGCTGATGATTTGATCTACTACCTCAAAAAGCCTGTAGTGCAATGCTAGATAGTAATTTCGTCACGCGAAAATTAGGGATTTTTTACTCTAGGATGAGGTTGGGGTAAAGACAAGATATGTGCAAAATTTAACGTGACATTAAAAAATATAAATAATTTTAATAAATAACCCTGAATATAGGCTATTCATTAGTTAATTTCTCATTTATCCCCTCTTCTGTAAAAATAACGTTACAGTTATTAGTGATTAAAGCGATCGCAAAAGTCACAGCCCTTCAAAATAACTTGACCGAAAAGGGAAGTGGGTGGGTCAAGGAAAAAAGCTTCAAACCCTATCATTTCATTAGATTTAAGCTCAAACATTGCCTAAATTGAATCAAACTAGGCAATGTTTGAAAGACATAAATACGTGGCTGATTTACACAACTTTACATCGTGATAAATTTTGCGCGTATCTTGTCTTTACCCCAGGTTCAGTTTACTAGAGTAACGCGATGTGCGACTAGAGCTAATCTGCCACAAGCTGCTCGAACTGCAATGGGTTGGGGCTGTGGCGATTGAGCCATCGACAGACGGTGTGAGCCAGTAGCTTGCGATTGAGCCGACTGGTCAAGTGCCACAGATCACGCGCCCAAATCTTTTCGATTGAAAAGCGCTCGACGAGTTGACCAATGACGGTTTCAATGAGTCGTCGCACCCGCATGAGTTGTTTGACCTTAACCGGGTTTCGAGTGTCGTGCATGTTGGGGTGGAATCAGCGAGCCTGTCATTTGCCGCCACTTAACTCTCAAAAGCTTTACAAGGCTAAGCTTTTAGAAAAAAATCTTACTTTTACCCGTTAGCTCCCGGATTTAGTGGACTTAACAGGCTATGGAGGGCTGTAACATTTGAACCCCTCTAATTTTTGTAGCCTGAAATCCTTATGGCGATGTTGCAAAACTCTGCACCAAATAAAGTAAAGGTCAATTGGCACAGCAGTAGCGTACTACATACAAGCTTTTAATAAATGGCTGCATTTTTCTCACAACTCTTGCACAGCAAGGTTTTGAGCCGTTGTGTGGCGGCAAACGACAGGCTCGCTGATTTCACCCCTACAAAGCAGTAGAAAAAAGTGTTACAGATAATAATATTCTTAATGTGTTGTTGCTTTCTTTGTTGTATTACATTTGCCAACAGTAACAGAGGTTAAGGGAAGATAGGCAATCATTTCAACTACATTACTTCCGTTGCTCCGGTGGCGGCACAAGCCAGAGAGTGCATTTCTGATTCTTATCTTCTTGGCACTTGAGAATCCGATCTATATTCCATTTCACCAAATTACGCCCTAATACATTAAGGGAATCATTATACTTAAGCTCCATCATCCACCAGCTACCACCAGCACCAATCAACGCCGCCACCAGCAGAGCCACAAGCGGCGAAAACCACTCAGTCACTTTGATCCAAGTAGTATTTAGTTGAAGCTTAACTAGCGCCGTATTCGCCCCATTGATTTGAGATAGCGCCGTCTCCAACCCCTTCTGTGACTGCCCCATTCGCTCTAACAAAGCATTCAAAACCTGTTCATTGTTTTTGCTATTTGATTCCACCTTAGCTGCCCAGACCGTCAACAGCTTTTGGAGTACAACAGCTTCCCTTACCGTTGCCCTAGATTGACTTAATACCTCTGTATTTGCCTCAGCTATCGCCGACGTACTCGCCATCCCAGCCTTTTGCATATCAGCAACAATCGATATCCCTACTTGAGTCAGACTATTAATCAGATTTTCAGCAGTCTCAACGTTTGCTGACTGACTTGATTGACTTGACTGCTCAATAAGATGCCTCTCCGTACTAATCCCACCCAGGATATCTTCACACAACTGCACAGTGTACTCCACCGCACCAATATACAAAAACAACACATCATCATCGGGCAAGTTTAACCGCCTCGCCGTCCGCATAATAGTTGCTTTATGTTCAGCAGTCATCCGAGTAATAATGCCATCTAAATAATTATCATCAATAAAAGTCATTCACCTAACCCCAAATACTTACCCGCTTTCTTCACCTCCTCCGTCATATCCATCAGCCAACGATAAGCTCTAGTGCGCTGGCTGCGCTGTAAAATAGTATTCTCTGCATCCACCGCCGTGCGAAAAGGTAGATCGTTATCCTCAATCACATCCCAAGAAGTCCAAAACATCTCTTGCAGATTTAACTCTATCCCCCCAAGCTGCTCAACAACCTTCTTTCTAGTCTGCGAGGCATCATAGCGGCTAAAAGTATGCGACTCGCCAAATAGCAGATTCTTCACCACTACATAATCAGCTTGGTTGCCACAAAGTTCAACTACATCCTTCAACGCAC
>JACCVJ010000168.1 GCA_013698215.1 Tatlockia sp.
CGCGATTTGCTGAGTACGGAACAATTATTTGAATTTTTGAACTACCTACAAGTATTTGCTCAAACTGGCAAAGAACTTGAACGTTTGGGGTGGAATAATCAACAGGGTCAAGATTATCTGATGGAAAACTATAAAGTGCGATCGCGCCAATACTTAAGCTACCAAGAATTAAAAGATTTTTTCCAGCATTTGCAAGCAACGAGCTAAAAAAATGAATCCTCTTAATTTCCAGCAAGAGGATTCATTTTCACAAGAATTTTAGCTGACTACAGCCATGGGACGGCTACCCGCAGCGTGACGGTTAATTACTTGGTCAATCAGACCATAATCTTTAGCTTCCGATGGAGACATAAAAAAGTCTCGTTCGGTGTCCTCTTGAATTTTCTCAATCGGTTGACCCGTATGTTCGGCTAAATGCTGATTCAGCTTTCTTTTGTGGTAAAGAATTTCTTTTGCCTGAATTTCAATATCCGTAGCTTGTCCTTGCGCTCCCCCTAGGGGTTGGTGGATCATAATCCGCGAATTGGGTAAACTCATCCGCTTGCCTTTTGTCCCCGCACTCAGCAAAAAAGCACCCATACTTGCGGCAAGACCAGTACAAATAGTGCAAACATCGGGGCGAATGTGTTTAATAGTATCGAAAATACCCATACCTGCCGTTACCGAACCGCCAGGAGAATTGATATAGAGGAAAATATCTTTTTCTGCGTCCTCGGCATCTAAAAACAGTAGTTGAGCAACGATCAAGTTAGCCAAGTTAGAATCAACCTGTTGCCCTAAAAACACTATCCGCTCTCTTAACAGGCGGGAATAAATATCAAAAGCGCGTTCCCCGCGACCGGATTGCTCAATAACGATAGGAATCACTTAACTTTCGTCCTTTATTTTTAGAATATTCTTTAATTTTAGCGATTATCTAGAGTTCCCTCCGGCTAAAAATTTAATCTCTACTTACTTGAGGACTGGGACTAACTTTAACAGCTATAGGCTGGCTAGGGGGTATTCTTTCAATAGCAATTAGCGATTCTATAATTGATTTGACTACAGGAGCGGCGGTGGTAGAGCCAAAAGCGATGCCTTTTGGTTCATCTATTACGACTAACACTACGTAACGCGGAGCCTCTACAGGAAAAATACTGACAAAGCTAGTAATTTTCGCCCCACTATAATAGCCACCTGTAGGACTTGCTTTTTGAGCAGTGCCTGTTTTTCCTGCCAATCGATAGCCAGGAATTTGGGCAGCTTTGCCTGTACCTTCTTTCACCACCTTTTCCATCATTTTGACTACCTGCTGGGTAGTTTTGGGCGAAAAAAGTTGTTTTTCTGCGGGTAAAGGTGGTTGCCAGTGGCTTTTTCCTTTCGCGTCTACAAGTCCGGCGACAACGTGAGGAGTTACTAATTTACCGCCATTAGCTAAAGCGGCGTGGAGTTGGACTAGCTTAATTGGCGTTAAAGAAAATCCTTGACCAAAGGCAGTAGTGGCAGGTTCAATTGGATAAGAAATAAACTGATTGCGGTCTTTAATTTGACCTGCCGTTTCAAAAGGTAAATCTATCCCTAAAGGCTTATTTAATTGTAATTTTTCCAACCATTTGTAGTATTCAACGGGTTTCATGCGTTGCATAATTTGCACCATGCCAACATTACTGGAATACTGCAAAATTCCGGCAACGGAGAGCGAGTAACGATTTTCTTTTTCCGCGTTTTTGATTGGCCAACCGCCGACAGTAATCACATCAGGGTCGGCGAATACGCTATCTGGTTGAATTACACCACTATCTAGAGCGATCGCTACATTTATGGGCTTAAAAGTCGAGCCGGGTTCGTAAAGGTCTGATAACGCCCAATTTTTAAATAATTTAATATCTGCTTTGTAATAAGTATTGGGATCGTAGGAAGGATAGGAAACCATTGTCAGTATGGCTCCATCTTTAACATCCATAACGATCGCGCTACCACGTTTGGCTCCAAACTTTTGTAATTGTTCTTTAAGCCTGAGCCTTGAAGCTCTTTGCAAGCGAGTGTCGATAGTTAGCTGTAATCTGAGGTCGTCTACGCGTAAAAACCCGGCGGGAGAGCGATCGCTCATTAATGCTCCATCGCCCCGCCGATTGAGCTTGACGGTATTTATAGAGCGTTCTAACCACTTTTGTTGACTGTACTCTACTCCTGCTTGACCGCTACGATCAAGATTGACGTAACCGACTACATCCCCAACTAAATCTTTTTGCGGGTAAAAACGCGAGTATTCTTCAATTAGCTCTAACCCGTCCAAGCGCAGCTTACTAATTTTTTTGGCAACTTCTTCACCCAATACTGGTGCTAACCGCAGCCCCGTACCACGGCGGCTAAATTTGTTTTCCAATTCCGCAGCAGGACGTTGGAGTAAGCTACTTAACGCCTCGGCAACTTCTGCGGAGGATTTTTTAAATAACTTAGGATGAGCGTACAGAGTATACACTGGTCTGTCGATTGCTAAAACATTATTAGAGCGATCTATCACCGGGCGACGAGGAATAAACGGACGCAAAGAAATTACTTGCTGCTTTTTTGCCTTACTGGATAGCTCCGCTCCGTGCAGCACTTGCAACCGAAATAACTGCACTCCTAACCCCATCGCTACAGCAACTAAAAAACCCCCAATCAGCCACAGCCGAACCGAAAACAATTGCGGTTTTAAATAGCTGTCATGCTTTGCTTGTGGGCGCAACTGTTTCTGCCGCCTTTTACCTTGGCGATGGGGCAAGGGGCCGCCATTAGAACGATTAGAGGGTGGAACTGAAGTTGGCATTGTGACAAAATAGCGAGGAGGTCAGCCTATGAGCCTTTGTCTGGCATTAGGTTAGCCTTAATATTACCCGAATGCAATCTTAATTTACTTTTAATAGCCCGAAGGAATATCAATTTTTGGTTGAGCCTCTGGTTTAATCAATGAGGGATTACTTTTGGGGTTAAATGCTTTCAAAATGATTGCGTCTGCCGGATTTGGTGGTACGAGATCTGTAGATGGCTGCTCCGCTTCCGAGGCTAGTTGATTTTTCAGCCCCTCATTAGTGGCGGTTAATCGCCTTTCTTGACGTTGCAAGTTTTCTAGCTTGCGAAATTGCTGACTCCATTGTTGTTGTAAATAAACCGTAGAGCTATAAGTTATTAACGTTCCGGCAATCAGCAACAAGGTAGCGATGCTGGCACGACGCTGCCACAAGCTCAGGCGTAAAAACCAAAGAGGCAACGGGCGCGATCGCAAAGAAGTTGGGGAGGCTAGTCTACGGGGCTTGATAGTAGTTACTTGGCGATCGCGCTCAGCGCCCAGAAGTTGAGTTTTACCAGAAAGCGGCTTAGACTTAGAAATAACTGAGGCATTGGCAACAACACGCATAAATAAGTTCTCAAAATTGATTTAGCTATAATAAGTTACTCTCGGTTATTTTAGAAGTTTAATCAATGACAAAGGGATAATTACAGATTTTTTGATATGTGGGCATGCTAGTT
>JACCVJ010000188.1 GCA_013698215.1 Tatlockia sp.
GGCGAAGTTGAATGTGACGAACTGTACTTAATTGCTGGTTTCAAAGGTCAATCAGATGAGGTGAGAAAAAGGGGCGACTTGGTCGTTCAAGGCGGCTAAAAGCTAAGCCCGGACGAGGAACATTGGCTCAAGAAAAGCCTCCCATTTTCGGCATGATTCAGAGAGGAGGAGAGGTGATTATCCAAATGTTATCCAACGTCAAACAAGCCACCATTGCACCTGTGATTCAAAAGCTGGTCTCACCTGGTACGCTCATCTTCACCGATGAATACAGCATCTATGCTCGTCTAACTGAGTGGGGATACGGTCACAAAACAGTGAATCGTGGACAAGGGGAATAGGCTCGGGACGAGGATGGGGACGGGTTTTACGAAGTCCACGTCAATAGGATGGAATGCTTTTGGTCATTGTTACGCTCTTGGCTCAGACCACATCGTGGGATTTCCCAAGACAAGCTGCCTTTCTATTTGGGATTTTTTGAGTTCGTTCACAACGTCAAAAAACGAGACAAAACTCTGTTGCCATCTCTGTTAGAGTGCCTTCTTCGTTAGATCCCTGGAATCCATAAAGAGCCAAAGTCTTTTTGTCTTCCTTGGGTTTTGGGGAAATTTAAAATAGTAGTAATGGTTATGAATTATCAAAAGCTTTTAAGTGCGATCGCAATTTTGATGATTAGGTTGGGCGCAAATTCGCAAGTCACAGCGCAAACTAAGCAGATCGATCTTGCTAATTTATCTCGCCAAATAGACGTTACTCTCAAAACCCAAGATAATCAGACGTTTAATGAATTAATCCAACAAGCAGAAATTCAAGCGATTAGTCTCATTGAACAAGAGTTTGCTAATAGTCCCAGTATTACCGAAATTGCTGTGACTATTTTAGGCGATCGCCAAGGGCAACAAGTACCGCTACTATTTTCTAGAGTTTCTCGCTCTCAATGGCAACTTCAACCAATAATTAGACAGTGGACGAGATACTTTGCCACTTCTGCTGTATTACTGGGCTTCAGTCAGCCGCAAAAAACCTCAGCCCCTCCAGCACAATCTATTCCTAATACTCCCAGAAATCAGAGGGGTACGCCCACGACAACTCCGAGTAACTCAATACCACCCGTCCCCCCTGCAAATAATGCCCCTTCCGCACCTAGTGGGGCTAGTTTAGAAGAAACCGATCCAGGCTATCGTTAAAAGCGGGTAATCGGACTCGAACCGACGACATTCAGCATGGGAAGCTGACGTTCTACCACTGAACTATACCCGCAAAACTGACTAATATTGTACCACTAATTAGCGTCAGTTATTCTACAACTTGCTTGGCTTTTGGTTTTCTGCGCCAGCCATGCTTGAACTTTTTAAGTGTCCAAGATTGGAAACTATCCACGTAGGTAAACAATACTGGTACTACTACTAAAGTTAGCAGTGTAGAAGTTGTAAAACCGCCCATAATCGCAATGCCCATTGGACTGCGAACTTCAGCCCCCGCCCCCAATCCCAAAGCTAGGGGGATAGTTCCGGCTACAGTGGCGAGGGAAGTCATCAGAATTGGTCTAAGGCGCGATAAACCAGCTTCTATTAGTGCTTGACGCTGGGTTTTACCTTCTTCTAAGTTCATCAGGGTATAGTCTACTAACAAAATTGAGTTTTTGGTCACAATTCCCATTAATAAAACAATCCCAATTAGGGCATAAAGTCCGAGGGCTTTTTGGGCAATCAATAAACCTAATAGCGCCCCACCCAAAGATAAAGGCAGCGCCACCATAATTGTAAGCGGGTGCAGGAAGTTATTGTATAACAGTACCAAAATGGCATATATACACATAATCGCCAAAGCTAAAGCTGCACCAAAACGCCCAAAGATTTCTTGCATAATTTCCGCATCTCCCGCACTTTGGCGCACAACGTCAGGAGGTAAGGGGTTTAAAGCTGGTAACTTGTCTACTTCTTTCACGCCATCACCTAGAGCAATACCTTGTAAGTTCGCTTCTACGGAGACTTGACGGGATCTATCGTAGCGATCAATTTGCGCTGGGCCGCTACCATAACGGATCTCTGCTACGGCGGTTAAAGGGACTAAAGTATTGTTTCCACCAGGTACGCGCAGATTTTTTAAAGTATTAATATCTTCCCTTGCTTCTTCGGCAATTTGAACGCGGATGGGAATTTGGCGATCGCTTAGATTAAATTTAGCTAAGTTTGCCTCATTATCCCCAATAGTAGCTAAGGATGCTGTTTGAGCAATTGATTGAACTGTAACCCCCAAATCGGCGGCTTTTTCAGGGTTGGGAATAATCAAAATTTCGGGTTTAACCAAGCTTGCGGTAGAGGCAACTTCTACTAATCCTGGTACGGTTCGCATTTGCTTTTCTAAATCATTAGCTGATTGTGTTAAAGCTTGCGGATTTTCGCTTTTGAGGATAATAGTTAAATCTTTTGAACTCCCCGCCGATCCTTGGCTTTGAAAACTAATTCTCGCCCCAGGAATTTTTTGCAGTTGGGGACGCATTTGTTGCTCGTATTCAACTTGAGATAGTTTTCTTTCGTCTTTGGACAAAAGATTAACACTCAGCGTTGCCGAATCTATTTTTTGAGTAGTTAATACATTCTTAACGGCGGAATTAGCGCGGAGAATATTTGTAGCTTGGACGGCTACTTTGCTTGTGTCTGCTAAAGTTGAGCCGGGAGGCAATTCAATCGTAACTGTAGAGATACCCAAGTCGCCGTTATCGACAAATCCTTGGGGAATGAGTGGAATCAGCGCTAAACTACCAATGAAAAAAGCGATCGCAATTAAGATAGTTGTCAACCGATGACTTAATGCCCAATTTAGCAACTGTCTATAAGGTTGGAATCGCCGCCTACTATTACGGGTTTCATCTTTTTGAATTTGCTTAGTTGTTTTGGCTTTAAACCACCTAGCCCCTAACATTGGGGTAACAGTTCGCGCTACTACCGTAGAAAAAATCGTTGAAACGGCAACTGTTACCCCAAAAGGCTGAAAAAATTGCCCAGGAATACCGCCCATAAAAGCCACAGGCAAAAATACTGCAATAATGGTTGCGGAACTGGCAATTACAGCTAAACCAACTTCCACCGATGAGTCAATAGCGGCTTGTCGGGGAGTTTTGCCCATACTGATATGCCTTTCCATATTTTCAACTTCTACGACAGTATCGTCTACCAAGTTTCCTACCGCCAACGCCAAAGCCAGCAAAGTCATGTCGTTGAGGGTGTAGCCCAATGCTTGTTGGACGGCAAAAGTTGGAATAATAGATAGAGGGAGTGCGATCGCAGTAATTAAAGTTGCCCGCCAGTCGCGCAAAAATAATAAAATTGTAATGACGGCTAGAGCAGAAGCTTGGATCAAGTCGTCAATGGTGTTTTCGTAAGATTCGCGGACAAAATCACCGTGCGTAAAAATTAATTCTAGTTTTACATCCCCAGAGAGGGATTTTTGCAGCTTTTCTACAGCTTTAATAACTCCTTCTTCTACCGATACTAAGGTTGTACCTGTGCTACGCAGTACCGAAAAAGCTACAACGGGCTGATTATTGAGATAAGCTGCTGTCCTTTGTTCGCCAAAACTGTCTTCAACTTCCCCTAAACTAGATAAAGGCACAAAACTACCATTGGGTAGCACTATTTGATAGTTTTGCAATTCTTTAACTGTAGCGGCGCTACCGAGAGTGCGAATACTTTGTTCGCTACCGCCTACTTCGGTTCTTCCACCGGGTAAATTGACGTTAAAGGCGCGCAGTTGATCGTTTACTCCCGTTGCTGTAATTCCCAATGCTTGCAAGCGAGAAGGATCGATATTTATTCTAATTTCTCTATCTACACCACCATCGCGGCGGATTTCGGCAACGCCTTTGACTGATAAAAGGGCGCGGCTAATTGTTTCGTCTACCAAATTGCTTAATTGCTCTACCGATTGTCGCTCAGAAACTACGGCATAAGTCATAATTGGCCCGCCAGAAAATTCTAACCTTTGAATAATCGGCTCGTTAATATCTTGGGGTAAGTTTTGGCGAATTTGGGCCACAGCATTGCGGACATCGTTAGTAGCGCGATCGCTATCTGTCCCCAAATCAAAGTTAATAATTGTCGTAGAAACGCCATCGTTGACAGTAGAAATTGTATTATCAATGTTTCCTAAACCCGCTACTGCGTCTTCTATGGGCTTAGTTACTTGAAATTCTAATTCTGTGGGCCCCGCCCCTGGTTGGCTAACGGTGATGGAAACGGCGGGAACATCAATATTTGGATTGATATCAATGCCCAAACTTGTAAAAGAAAACCAACCAATAATTGTTAAAAATAAAAATAAAACTATTGTGGGTACGGGGCGGCGAATTGACCAAGCAGAAAGGTTAAAATCCATCGTTATTTCCCTTGTACTACCTGTACTTTGTCGCCATCTTTGAGATAGCCAGCCCCCGCAACTACAATGCGATCGCCTATTTTTAATCCGTTAATTATTTCGACATTGGCGCTGCCAATTACTTCCCCTACAGTGATTTTTTGACTTCGTACTATATCCCCATCAGTTAGCACAAAGGCGATCGCGCTGCCGTCACTTTGAGGTAAAACAGCTTTGGCGGGTATAGCTATTCCCGGAACATTGGCGATCATAATTGCTCCACTTGCGAACATTCCCGGACGTAATAAAGCCGTTGCTGGCAAATCTATTCTGACTGTAGCTTCGCGGCTTTGGGGATCTACAAGGGGCGCTATTTCCCTAACATTACCTTGCAAGCGCAGACGCGAATCTGCGTCGCTTGTAACTACTACAGGAGAGTTGATTTTTACTTGAGCTAAGTTAGTTGCGGGTACTTTTGCCTGCAATTCTAAAGAACCATTTTGAATAATTGAAAATATTTTTTGCGTACTATTAGCTACATCGCCAACTTGGGCTGTTTGTTCAGCAATTATCCCACTAGCGGGAGCGCGGACTATAGTTTGATTTAGTTGGGTTTGTTGTTGTTGGACACGGGCGATACTAATGCGAACATCGGCTTCGGCGCTGGCAATATTTGCCTGGGCGACACTAATCGCTTCTCGTGCAGTTGTAGCTGTAGTTGAACGGGTTTCTAATTCTTGACGACTAATTGCGCCAGCTTCGGCTAGTCCTCTGTAACGTTCATAGTTACTATTAGCTTCGGCTAAAGTAGCACGAGATTGAGCTAAAGAGGCTTGTCTTTGCCTAACTACGGCTCGATTTGATTCTACTTCGGCTTTTGCTTGAGCGATTTGAGTTTGCAGTACAGAACTATCTAAAATTGCTAGAGTTTGTCCGCTTTTTACAGAATCTCCTTCATCTACTAAAATTTGTTTAATTTGCAAGCCTGTAGCTTGAGGCAAAACTGGGATTAAGTCGCGGGCGTTGACTGTACCTGTAACGCTAAGAGTACGGGCGACGGGGGTAAGCTCCGCAGATGCAATAGTTACGCTCATTGACGGCGCTAAATTCACACTTTGGGGCGTAACTGCGGGTTTAGTCGTGGGACGATTCATAATAGTCATCCCTAACCCTGTTAAACCAATCCCTAGCCCTGTACCTACGAGTAACGGTACTAACCAACCTCTAGAACGCTGAGGTGGTTTTGGGGTGGGAATAAGGTCTATTTCTACCTCTTGCTCAAATTCTTCTAGCTGTTCCCTTTTTGGGATAGTTTTTTGACTTTCAGCGATATTTACAGTTTCAGTCACGCGATCGCCTACCCATTATTTTCTAAAAAACTTCGCACTCTAATTAATATATCTCAATATTTTTGCTTATTTAGAAAATCCATGCGTGTCACTAAAGGAGGAAATTAGGCTCAATATTTCTGGCGGGAAAAACAGCAAAATAGAAGAATAAGCCGCACAAATCAACCTTTTAACTTTTATGCAGCAAACAAGCGCTCCGATTACTAAAGATTTGGTGTTAATTGGTGGCGGTCACAGTCATGCGATCGCGCTGAGAATGTGGGCTATGAAGCCTCTAGCGGGGGTGCGAATAACGTTAATTACTGAGTCATCGAGTACACCTTATTCAGGAATGTTACCCGGTCATATTGCCGGATTTTACACCCACGCAGAATGTCATATAAATTTGCGGAGTTTGGCTCAATTTGCCCAAGCGCAACTATATATTGATACCGTTGTGGGGTTAGATTTGGTGAATAAACAAATTCTCTGCGCCCATCGTCCCCCCGTAGCTTTTGACGTGCTATCTATAGACATTGGTAGCACTCCCGCCAGTGTAAATGTACCGGGCGCTAAGAAGTATGCGATCACAGCTAAACCTGTAGCTAATCTCTTAACTCAATGGCAGCAAATAGTTGAAGATCAAGAAAAACCGCTTAGTTTGGGCATTGTTGGCGGTGGTGCGGGGGGTGTGGAATTAGCTTTAGCAATGCAAGGAAATTTGCAAGTTAAGCAATTAAAAATCCACTTGTTTCATCCGGGGGTGGAAATTATGCCTGATTATGGTGGCTGGGTGCGTCGCCGTTTGCAAGCAATTTTGCGCCAAAAAGGAATCAATTTACATTTGCAAGCAACAGTTATTGAAGTACAACCAAATAAAATTATTTGCAAGTCCGGGCTTAAAGTAGAATGCGATCGCATTTTTTGGGTAACTCAAGCTGCTGCACCTAGTTGGATTAAAGAAAGCGGACTTGCTACCGATTCCCAAGGGTTTGTGCAAGTAAACGATTATCTACAGGCGGTTTCTCATCCAAATATCTTTGCGGCGGGAGATATTGCCACAATGGTAAATTATCCGCGTCCCAAAGCTGGAGTATTTGCCGTTAGACAAGGAAAACCTTTATTTAATAACTTACAAAAAACTTTATTAGCCCAGGGTTTACAGCCCTACAAGCCGCAAAAAACCTATTTAAGTTTAATTGGGACGGGAGATGGAAAGGCGATTGCTTCTTGGGGCAATTTTGGCTTAGGTGCGTCTCCTTTGCTATGGAATTGGAAAGACAAAATTGATCGCCAGTTTATGGATCGTTTTCACAAATTACAATCAATGTCTGAACCTTTAGTAGAGATGCGTTGTGCGGGTTGTGGTTCTAAAGTAGGTAGTACGGTTTTAGAGCGCGTATTGCAACGATTAGAAAGAATTGAAAATACTCCAGATATTGTTATTGGTTTAGATGCTCCCGATGATGCTGCCGTAGTAAAAGTACCACCAGGTAAATTAATGGTACATACTATTGACTATTTTCGCGCCTTAGTAAATGACCCGTTTATTTTTGGACAAATTAGCGCCAATCATTGTTTGAGCGATATTTTTGCCATGGGTGCAACCCCTCAAAGTGTTTTAGCGATCGCATCTATTCCTTATGCGACTGAATCTAAGGTTGAAGAAACTCTTTATCAACTATTATCTGGCGCTCTCCTAATCCTAAATCAAGCCCAAATTCCTTTAATTGGCGGACACACTACCGCAGGCTTAGAATTAGGTTTTGGTTTATCTTGTAATGGGTTAGCAAGTCCGCACCAATTGCTTAAAAAATCTGGGATGCAACCAGAGCAATTATTAATATTAACTAAACCATTAGGTACAGGAACATTATTTGCCGCAGATATGCGTTTTTTAGCAAAAAATCAATGGATTGATGGCGCAATTGAGTCAATGCTGTTGTCAAATCAAGCGGCGGCTAATTGTTTAATGGAATATGGAGTTACAGCTTGTACAGATATTACAGGTTTTGGATTACTTGGACACTTAATGGAAATGGTGAAAGCTTCTAACGTTAGTGTAGAATTAAACCTTGATGCTATCCCAATATTAGAGGGAGCTAGAGAAACAACACAAAGGGGAATATTTAGCTCTTTGCATCCTGAAAATCTCCAATTTTCGCGTTATATCGACAATATAGAAAAAGTTTGCGACTTCTTAAATTATCAAATACTATTCGATCCGCAAACTTCTGGCGGCTTATTAGCAGCAGTTGATGCTAAGAACGCAAACGCTTGCGTTACACAGTTACAAGCTTTG
>JACCVJ010000234.1 GCA_013698215.1 Tatlockia sp.
AGAACTTCTTCTCGATCTGCTTCTGGTTGCGGTCGGTTTCGCGCCATTTAGGTTGAGCAACCTCAATATTTTCTTCTTTCTAGCTTACACGCTTTTCCAGCCAGCTTTGCTATCGTAGAAAAAAACAAAAACAATATTTCAGTGGGAAAAAGAAAAAGCATACTTTAAAAGCCCAAGTAATTATCAATCAAAAAAATGGGCAGATTTTATGTACGGCTTATGGGAAGGGAAAAGAGCATGATTTTAAAATATACAAAAAAAGTAAAGTAAGCATTAAAAAAGAAATTAAATGTTTAGCCGATAAAGGATATCAAGGTATTCAAAAATATCATCCTTTCAGTCAAACGCCTAAAAAGAAGCCGAGAAAAAATAAGCTGTCTCCTTTAGATAAAAAAGCTAATAGAGAGTTAGCTCAAGAAAGAGTATTAATTGAAAATGTATTTGCACAGTTAAAAAAGTTTAGGATTTTGCAAGGGCGATATCGGAACAGAGGAAAACGATTTGGATTGAGATTTAATTTAATAGCTTGCCTTTATAATTATGAGCTTACTTTAGGTCTAAATCCTCTTTTAACTTAACTTTTGCAAGAGGTCTATTGGTGATTCTTCAAGGTTAGCCAATTATAGCCCAAAGCGCTTAAGGGATAGTGACTATAATCGGAACAGCAAACTGGAATAAGACCGAAATTCTTATTTTGAATGCATTTAGTTCTGAAAGCGAGAAAGGTTCAAAACTTGTTGTTTAGTTAATCTAACTATGTACATATGTATGTCATCGTGTTCCTCCGAGAGACCCCATGCCACTACGTTGAGCATGGGGAGGGATAGGAGTGGCAAACGTAGGGACGGAGTTTGCCAATAAAATAACTTTTCTCACAGTTTTTATAGTAAAATGTGAGATATGCAGAAAGCTTATCGCTATCGTGTCTACCCAACTCCCGAACAAGAACAACTCTTGCGTCGGACAATGGGCTGTGCGCGTTTGGTTTATAACCGAGCGCTGGCGGCAAGAACGGAGGCTTGGTACGAGAGGCAAGAGCGTATTGACTATATAAAGACTTCGGCACTGCTCACCCAATGGAAAAAGCAGGAAGACTTGCAATTTCTCAATGAGGTTAGCTGCGTACCTTTGCAACAAGGACTTAGACATCTGCAAAAAGCCTTTGCTAACTTTTGGGCGGGACACGCTAAGTATCCTAACTTTAAGAAAAAACATCACGGCGGCAGTGCAGAATTTACTAAGTCTGCTTTTAAGTGGAAGGATGGGCAAGTTTGGCTTGCTAAGTGCAGCGAAGCTTTACCAATTCGTTGGAGTAGACAGTTGCCCAAAGGATGCGAACCATCTACCATAACGGTCACTCTTGAAGCTAGTGGACGTTTCCACGTTTCTTTGCTTGTAGATACAACAGTTCAACCATTGCCAAAATCCGATAAATCTATCGGTTTGGACGTGGGTATAACTAGCTTGATTGCTACCAGCAATGGAGACAAGATTGTTAACCCAAAACACTTCAAGCGACTGCGCTCTAAGCTCAGACGAGTACAAAAATCGCTGTCTCGTAAACAGAAGGGGTCGAACAACCGACAAAAACAAAGGCAAAAAGTAGCCAAAGTACACGCAAAGATAACTGATAGCCGTAAGGATTTTTTGCATAAGCTGACAACTCAACTGGTACGTGAAAACCAAACTGTCGTAGTTGAGGACTTGGCAATTAAAAACATGGTCAAAAACCACAAGTTGGCACAGAGCATTAGTGATGCTTCTTGGGGTGAACTGATACGACAACTTGCTTACAAATGTGAGTGGTACGGTCGTGAATTGATTAAAATTGACCGATGGTTTCCTAGCTCTAAAAGGTGTGGGAACTGCGGACATATCGTAAACAAAATGCCGTTGAGTATACGTGAATGGGATTGCCCTAAATGCGGGATTAACCATGACCGTGATATCAACGCAAGTAAGAATATTTTGGCGGCAGGGCTTGCCGTGTCAGTCTGTGGATCGAGTGTAAGACCTGATAGGGAATCCTCTAAAGGGCAACTGAGCAAAACCGTTCGCGGAAAGAAACAGAAACCTAAGTTGTGAGTCTTAGGAATCCCTAACCTCAGCCTTTGGCGGGTTAGGGTGGATGTCAAGCAGAGTACGACAAGGAGAAATGGAAAAATGATCCCTACTATTGATCGCAAGGCTTACGCATCATTGTTAGCAGAATTTCAACCCAAAGTAATCGCCACTGAAGCAGAAAACGAGGAAGCGCTAATGGTTGTTGAAAAGCTGATGCATTGTGCTGACCGTACTCCAGAACAAGATGCGCTATTGGATCTTTTAGTTATTTTGATTGAGAAATTTGAAGACCAGCATTATCAGCTTCATAGCTCAACGCCTCAATCTATACTTCAACACTTGATGGATGCACGAGATATCAGACAGGAAGATTTAATTGGCGTAATTGGGTCTAGGGGTGTAGTCTCGGAAATAGTTAACGGTAAACGCAGCATCAGCAAGGCGGGGGCTAAAGCTCTAGCTGAGTTTTTTCATGTATCGCCTGAACTATTTCTTTGATAAACCCGCAACAAATGTATTGATATTCAATGCTCAATGCGGGATTTATAGTTACACCTCGCTTTAGAGTCTACAAGTAGGACTTGACCAGAGCTGACTTTTCCCGCTAAGTCCTGAAACCGCCAAATAGCGTGACTTTTTTCAACCTCTTATTGTCAATTGATGGCAAATAATGACAATCAGCTACGAGAGAATCAGGCTTTGTTCCAGCGGGTCAAGGAGCGCTCGCACCCCTAAAAAAATAACGGGAAAAGTCAGGACCAGAGAGGTAATAAATTCCTCATTATCGTACCGCTCCCAAATCATCAACCCAGTTCGCTATTCCTCCGGCATCGGCAACTGCCACGAAGGACAAGTGTACCAACCATTCTTATCCGGGTCAGAAGCCCGATTAGCATTGCACTCCTCAATCACCTGCCGATTGCGCTCCAGCAGTAATCGATTTGATGCCCCCAAATTCCAGGCAAAGACAAAGCCCAACACCCCAAGAGTCGCCATCAGCCCTCCCACCACCATCATCAAGTTCTGATGCTTAAAAATAGCCGCCAGCGCAGCCCCAATTCCCCGCCACCCAGACTCGGCAATACTAGCGTCAATTATTGCCACCGCCCGCAATTCTTTCGTCAACTCATCGGTTGCAATCCGCGCGCGACCAACTTCCTCCAAGTACGGCTTCAGCACCAACCCCATAGAATTCTTCAACTGTTCGGGATGAATCTCCAGATTGCTATCAGTTTGCCTCAGTTGCGCCCTCAGTTCAGCAATTTCAACTCTAGTCAGAGCCGTCTCCACCACCCAAGGAAAAATTTTATCCGTTGCGGGAATTCCGCTTGCTTGGAGGATTTGGTAAAGTTTCTGTTTCCTGTCCATTGGCATCTTTGGATGCAAATCGTTCAGAAAACGCACTATCGGCGAATCGTTCGGCTCCATCGAGTTGAGCATAGAAATCTTCCAGATAAGTTTGAATTTCCTGCTGTCCCAAAATCCCAAAATCGGGATAATCCCGCGCCTCCCCCCAAGTCAACAATTGCTTTTGGGGATTACGCCCATCAACTACCTTCTTCATTTCTAGATCGAACAAACCCAGCCGCACCACAGGCACTCGATAACTCTCCAGCAACCCCTGAAAACTAGAAGACTCAAAAAACTCCAGATCCGTTGTATTGCGCCCAGTATTAGCCACAAAGATCATCGGCATATATTGACCAATAGTTTCTGCTGTCGGTTTAAACAAATTTAGAGAATCATTATCCAAATCGCTCACAAACAGATAACGCATCCGAATCCCCAAACGAACAGCAGTTGGCATCACCTTTTTTGTCACCAGCCAAGTAAGCAAGCTTTCATTAGTCCCCGCCCGACAATTAGCCACAACAGGACGAAGTAAAGCCGCATCTAACAAAGAATTTGCCGTACTCGCTCTGGAAGCATCCTCACTAAAAAACGCCTGCCTATCAAACTTATGGTTGCCGTAATAATTGCTCGTCGTCGCATTACTCTTATCAGTGTCAATTAAAAAAAAGTCCTGCTGGCGATCTAAATGCCGCTGACAATCCAACCGCGCAACAAAAGACTTACCAGTACCCCCCTTTTCTCCACCCCAGAGATTAATCGCATTACTCACAACTGATATACTCCTAGTCCTAGAAATTAACAGCAGAATTAGCACTCGTACTAGCAGGAGAATCAGATTTAACCGACGACTTAGTAGCTGATGGCTTAGAACTTACAGCTTGGGTTGGCTCCGATGACACCTTAGCATTCAATCTTTGCCAATACTTACGAAACGTACTTGGCTGAACTTTAATCCCATAAGCAGCCGCCAGCCGACAAATATCTTCAGCACCATAGCCCTGAGACAAAGCAAGAGCAAACTTTTCTTGATTAGTCTCCAGCAGCTTCTCAAAAGAAGCAGGATTAGGCTTAGACCCCCAAGAATTAAGCTCCGTTAAAAACCCATCGGGATCTGGTTGAACATCTGAAGAGTGAACTTCATCAACAGGAGCAGCAGATTTTTTCGACTTAGAATCAGTTGGCATAACTAGCAGCCCAGAAGATATTATTGCATCCAACAAGTAATAATTATCTAATATTACAGCAATATCTGAATCTGAAAAAGATAAATTACTATTAATAACATTACCCCCAGTAAGCGCCAGCTAACAGATGAAGCCAAGCGACACCCCCGGAAATACGCCTACGGGCAAACCCTCCAGCCTGGTAAAAACCAATTCCTGCTCCTGTCCTCGGGCAAGCTGTGAACTTTCGGTAAATAAGCTGCGCTCATTTACCTCATCGCTGCGCGACCGTTCAAGCTTGCCAGGGGAGTACCCCTGAACCCCCAACCCCCGGACACCCTACCAGCTAAACCCAAAAACCTGCCGTGATCAACCGCCCCCCTCTAGATGAGATATTGCAAGGAGTATTTGACAGCTCGCAAATTAAGCTACCTGGAAAAGTAGAACGAAAAAACAAACTTAGCTTTGTAGTCAGCGACGAAGAATTAGAACTCCTCAACGCTGCAAGAGGCGGCATGAAGTTAAGCGAGTACCTTCGGACGGTTATTTTCAATCAGCGACTACCCATGCCTCGCGCCACCGTTCCTACTATTAACCGCGAAACCTTAGTTAGGTTAAACCGGATTGGCGCACTGCTCAATCAACAAGCTAGGGCTTTGAACACTGCAAAGTGCCTTAATAGCTTTTCGGGAATATCAAGAGAATATCTCCAGCAGTGCCTCGAACAACTGCAACAACTAGAGCGAGAATTAAAACAACTTGGTCGGGCAATTGTTTTATTAAATGCTAAAATCAGGAGCGAGAATGATTGGGAAGATATCTAAAAGTGGTAGCTTCAAGCAGCTAGTCGAGTATCTAGATAAAGAAGAATCCGTAGTCCTGGGAACGAATATGTACGGTCAAGGCAGCAGAGAACTAACTGCTGAATTTATGACTATCCGTGACCTAAACCCCAGCATCAAACAACCTGTATTACACGCCTCGCTATCGCTATTACCTGGAGAATCACTAACCGACGAACAGTTTAGAGACGTGTGTGAAACCTGGATAGAGAAGATGGGCTTTGACTTAACTAAAAATCAATATCTAATTGTCCGCCATAAAGACACAGAACACGAACACGCTCACCTTGCTATCAACAGAATAGATATGATTAGTACTAAGGTAGTAGTCGATAGCTTTGAGCGTTACCGAAGTCAGGAAATTATTCGTCAGTTGGAGCAGAATTATGATTTAGAACAGGTTGCTCCTAGTTGGCAGACTTTCAAAAATTCTGGGCAGGAGATAGAGCAGAATAGAGAACGAGCTAGTCGCAAAACATTGACTCATGAAATAGAAATAGCTGCTATTGGCAACCCGACAATGCCAGAATTTTTTCACCGCTTGGCAGCACGGCAGATTCGAGCAGAGGTGGGATTTACCCGCAATGGCAAACCCAAGGGCATCACATACCAAACCATAGACGGCGATAAAGTAGCTGGGAATGCCTTGGGTAAAGCCTACAGCTTTCCAGGATTACAGAAGTATCTCAGGGTTAACTATGACCCGAACAGGGATAACCGAGCGTTGGCTGAAATTGTCCAAAGCACACAACAACGACAAGAATTACAACAAACAAGAGAAAGAACACAAGAGGATGTAGAATTACAGGCTTCTCACTCCCACTTGGAAGTTATAGAAGAACAAAAAGTACCGGAGCCAAAAATTCAGCAGATTTGGTCGTCACAATATGGCATTCCCGCTATAGAGGACTTGATAAAAGCTATTCCAGAAAACCTCAAAGAGCCACAAGCTGAAACCCCCGAAAGAAATCGTAGACAACGAGAAAAAAACCAAGCTACTTATCAACAATGGCATAGCCTTACTAAAGCAATCTATCGAGTTGAAGACACAAAAGACATTGACCCGCGAATTGCTTTTCTGATGCAGTCAGAGCAGCAGTCCCCCAACCAGATTACCCAAGTCTTAGCGCAAAGCCCTGCTGTGCAGGAACTACTTAAGCGAGATTTCACTTACGTCCAGAGCTATTCCCAATTCTGCCAGTCTCAAGCTAGTGACAATCAGGCAACTTGGCAGCCTGAGCTTGACCAGTACCTCCAGGCTATGGAGCTAGAGCGCCAGCAGCAGGAGGAGCGGCGCGTTGCTACTGAGCATCAGCAACAGCAGCAGCAAGAGCGACAACACAACTTAAAGCTGCTGTTGCAGTGGCAGGAGGTGGCGATCTCTTTGAGCAGACCTGCATCCTATGTGGAGCGAATTCGAGAGGTGACGGCAGATTATCAACAGGGCTTACCTCTGTCCGAGAAGACCATGGCAGCAAGGCAACAGGACTTAGCTGCTTACCAGCTCCACATACAACGTCAGCAGGGAGAATTGAGTTTATAAAGCTTTGTACACTTCGCTATCTTTAGGCAACAAGCTTGTATAGGTTATAAGTAGAGCCTACTAGAGCTAAAAGCTGTCTGAGTCAGTCGCGGGCAGTAGGTTAATCATTGTTATGAGGAAAAAACCATGGCACGACGACTCGCAGGGACTGTAATCATCAACGGCACAGATGATGAGAATTGGCCTCAGAGCGATGAGAAGGTCAACCGTGTTCTCACAACCTGGTGTGCGGAACAGTTAGCGGCTGTATCAGTGGCAGACTGGCGTTTGTTACGTTGGTAGTGCTAAACATGTAAGGATAGCCAACTACGCCCAAACCCTCTGATTTCAATCGTCCCCGATGCGACTCTAAGTTGATTTCGCTTGTATCACTAATGCTCAGAATGTGACGACCTTCTACTTGCTGCTCACAATGGTCTGATAAGCTTCGTACCAGTTCTGACAGGGTCACTTGCTCGTTCTCCAAATAACGGTAATACGCGATTTGTTCGGCGCGATTGCGGCTGATTTGTCGAATTACTACGGTCTGATGCTGTCGTATCGACTCGTATAAATCAGCCCCCTTTTTACCAGCCTTGGGTCTCCAAAGGCTTTTTTCCCTGCCTCTTGTGCATGAATTATGATGGGGTTGTCCATGTTTTTGTCCTTAGTTTTTATATTATCCTATACCCTCAAATCCTTTCTGCGCGGATTTGTGTGTACACCGTAGATCCAATTGGGGAGTACAAATTGGTATCGTGGGGTTGCCAAACACAAACCACTACTGGGAAATGTAATTTATCCAATTACTCCGGCGCGGATTTACCAAGCTTTGCAGTTGACGAGGTATTGCTTTTTGATTTGGTTGGGAGTGGTGATCTCTACCTTTGTTGTAGCGAGTTCATTCCCATAGCAGCACAGAGGGCAGGGATTCTGGGTAAGCTAACCGCAGCAACTGATAGCCAATACCAGCAGTTCCCTGAAAGAAACTGGGGCTAAACACAGAGTTAGGTAGGTTGCCAAACAACTGATACATGCCTGTTTGTTCTGCCCGCTGCACCACCATAGAAGCTTCTTGTTTAGCAGTTTTGAGCAACTGGGGGCAAGAGAGTTTTTGTGCCGCTACCAACAGCACTTCACACCGACCCAAATTGCCGCAGCAAAGATGGTCTACACCCTGCAAGCTATACTTCTGAGTAGTCTGCAATGCCACTGCCACATCAGCCAAAATTTCTTCTGTCTGATAAATCGACAAACTCCCCAACCGCCCCAAGCCAATTCCAGAGGCTCCATGACACCAACTTGACAAAAAAACTGGTTGTTCTGATTGTGCAGTAAAAGAACGGAAGTCAGGCCAGTTAGCTGCGGCAGGGGAAAAAACACTGCGTTCATAGGCAATAGAGGCACAAGCTGCATCTAAATATGTACTGTCCTGCGTTACCGCATACAGCTGCAACAGGGAATAGGCAATGCCAGCAGCACCGTGAGAGAAACCCGTTAACGGCTTCGCCCCAAAATTTTTCCATGTTCTCAAAGAATCTACAGAACAAGAGTGTTCCAGCAAATGCTGACCACAGGCGATCGCGCGATCTAAGACCGCTGGCGAGCCTGTTTCCTGATAAAGTGCCAATAGTCCTAAAATCGCCCCCGCTCCTCCCCCCATCACGTCAAACTGGCGATCGGCTGCAATGACTTCGGACGTCATCAGGTTAGCGGCTCGCTGGGCATCTTCAATCAGTGCTGGTAACTGCAGGAATTGGCTGATTCTGACTAGAGAATAGATAATCGAACCAAGTCCTGTAGCGCCACCAATTCCCATAGCCCTGACAAACCTTTGGGCAGAATCGGGCTCAGATGTTTGCAAAACTTTCCGTAAAGACTGTAAGCACCCCAAAGCTAAGTCACGGAACTGGGTGCTGCCCGTAACCTGATCTAAAGCTGCCAGAAATAGACCAATGCCACAATTGCCATCATAGAGACTATCGCCCAGAGGCTGGAGTTGGAAACGCTCGGCGCTAGAAACATAGCCAAAACCAATCCAGGTAACACTGCCATCAGATCCAGTGATAGCTCGTGTCTGAATTTCAGTGGCGATCGCTTGCGCCTGCTGAAGCAACTGTTCGGAGGTCAACAGGTGTAGAGGAGATCCTCCCTGGCTCCCCGGCTCCCGCAGGTGAGACACCAGCGTTACACTGCTTCCCTGCTCTGTTCCCAGAGTCTGCGCCACCCTGGCATAAAAAGCCAACTTGAGAATCGCCACTTGTTGCGCCAGATCCGTTTCATCGAGCTTTTGCAGCTTAGTAAGGACTTGGCTGTAGCTGGGTGCCTTAAAATACTTTTCGATAGGTTGCACTAGCCCAATGGTCAGGGCATCACTAGTAGTGGATGCCCCGAAGTAGGGAATATCCAACTGCTCCATTGCCCTTAGTTCTGCCTGTAAAATCGGCCAAGCATTGGGCTTCTCGCAATTCGCGAGAAAAGCCCGACTGAGGATGTCCAGTTCTATGCTCCAGTCAACTCCATTCCGGAGAAATTCAGGAGCCGTGGTCTTTTGTAAAACTATACCATAAACTCTAGTGGGGCGGAAAAGGAACCGCACCTGCTGGGCTTGAAATGCCTCCAGGGGGCTGTCAGCTGCTAACAATACCTTCCTTTGCCTGCTCAGGAAGCGATACATTCGTCTAAACCCAGTGACTAGCTCCTCTAGGTAATTGTTAGGCGACAAAGCCACTCCGTGTAAGATAGGTACATTCGCTTGAACGGGCAGCATCATCGTCTCGTACCCCAAGTGCATATCATCTGTATTAATAGACTTCCATACTGGCAGTCGCTTAGGTGACTGCTGAGGGTCAATACTGCCCAAACCGCTGAAATCGTAGGCGATCCCGTTATCCTCACTAAATGCCCAAAAGGGCAACATACCTGTGGAAAGGACTGAATCCTCGAACTGTTGCTTCGCTACAGTCTGAGCTGCTGTTTCCTCTGCAGAGTCTGCCATCAGGCTAGCTTCGGGGTGCATTAGAGCTTCCATATCAACCAGCACCAGATGTTCGCCGTTGGCAATTAAATTCTCATAGTGACAGTCAGTCCCTGCTAGAGCATACAGTAGGCACAGCAACATGCCCGCCCGCTGATAGAAGCGCTGGGCCGCTGCCTCATCCTCACAGGGCTGTTGCTCCACATATTCCACCCATCCGTAGGTACCGCGATTGACCACCTTGAGGACTTTGAAGGGTAAAGGGATGCCTTGCTGATTACACCAGTCCAAAAACTGACTATAGGCAACTTCTAAGCCCAAGTCTTTGGGTTTGTACGCGAGCTTCAACCCCGACTCAAAGGTGCAGACAATTACAGAGCGACCTTGATTATGGGGATCTGACAGGGAAGAATTGATTTCAAGTACCTTCCCTAGCTGAATATTAGAGACGACCTTCTCATGCTCTGGTTGTTTTACGCGATCAAATACTTGCTGAACTTCGGCTAAATCAAACTTTAGACTTTGCAGAAATTCCGCTGTTGCTTCCACCCAAAAATCAATGGCAATTGCTATTAACCTGGCCAGCACAGGGTAGCTCTGGAAAAACGCCAGCAACCCATCCGACAACAGTTTCTGCACAAAGGCATTGTAGTAGACTTTTTTAGGCGTGCCTTTTGTCTCTCCTATTAGAAGGTTGAGTAGGCTGTGTCCCAGAGGACGAAAACGGGAAAATTCAAATACCAAGGTTTTCGCGCATAGATTTAATAGTCTTTGGAGTAAGGTGCGCTCCAGACTCAGGTAGGCTGTTTCAGAAAGCAGTTCCAATGGTAAATCGTCTGGGGATAATGACGCCGAACCCAGACGAGTGAGTAATTTCCGCCGTGCCACCTGCATGACAGGCAGCAGCACGTCTTCAAACGGCTGGGGATTTTCAGGGTCAATACAGTGCTTAGTGAGCGTGCAGTTGAAACTTGAAGAAGAATTTTGCACGCTAAGCATTTCGTACTCCTTGCTCTTTGCAGGGGAGGTAGTTTGAATAATCGCCCCTACAGTCTCTGCCCAAGTTGGCAAGGCTTGACTATCTACCAGAGATAGTGCTCCTAGTGCCGGACGCACCATCTCAATACCCCATCCATTCCACTGCAGCCACTTCTGAAATTTTTCCCAGTTTCCCTGGGCAACAACTTGACACCAATGGGCTAGGCGTATGTTAGCCTCCTGTTTATTTACTTGGGCGGAGCCAACCTCGATATGCCCATTGCTAAGACGCTCAGATAGAAAGCTAGCCTGGATAACAATTTGTGCTATGTCGGATTGAGTTACTGTCACTTTATAAATACCGCTGTAAGTGTCTAGTGCCGATACCGTTGTGTACGAAGACTAAATTAGCTTCTTCACAATATTTTAATGTCTTCAAAGTAAAAATTTTATTACTATTTTATAAAGTGCAGAGAATAGACAAGGCTGTATCCGATGGAAGCCAACAGCTGCAGTTGACTTACTTAAAATTCTTGATATCTATGCACCTACAAAATCAAATTTTTCATAACAAGGAGTCAACAATCATGAGCCAAGCAGATATACAAAGGTTTTACGATATGGTTCAGTCTAATCAACAAATGCAAGAGCAGCTAAAGGCGACTGAGAATAAGGAAAGCTTTAAAGAGCAAGCAGTGCAGCTAGGTCAACAAAATGGCATGTCGTTCACGAGCCAGGAGGCTGAAGATTTTCTAAACCAGAGACAGAGTCAGGCAAGTACTCCAGAGATGACTGACACAGATCTGGAAAACGTGGCTGGCGGTAAAGCACGGGGTTTCACAGTTTGTATCCTATCTAAAGACTGCTGGGGTAGTGTTTGTTAGGCTTCAACAAGCGCCTAATCCTCCGATTTTAGCAGGTGTACGATAGGGTGTCAAATGACACCCTATCGTACACCTTCAAAAGTTTGCTATCTAACCAAGAGTATATCCAGACATTCGTAATTTTTTGAGGTGGGTAATAAGTAATTATTTATTGGTAATTGTTTCCAAGTAATTACCTATTAAGCTAATAGACACTTAATTTGCACGAAATAATAGTTAAAGCCTGTGCTGTACACTTTTTAAAATTGTAATTTGAATGTCTATCAGCTTACCTTAATTATGAACAACTAACCAGAATCCTTGCCTTGAAAATCAACTCTTCACAACAAGGAGTGGATAATCATGAGCTAAACAAACGTAGAACAGTTTCACGAATTGGTTCAGTCTAATCAACAGCTGCAAGATCAGCTAAAGGTGCCTGGAAACAAGGAAAGCTTTTTGGATCTGGTAGTGCATCTAGGTCAAGAAAATGGCTACACGTTCACGAGTCAGGAGGTTGAGGCTTTTCTGAACCAGAAGAGTCAGGAGAGGACTTCGGAGCTGAACGACGCAGCACTGGAAAGTGTGGCTGACGGAGTGCAAATTAACACATTTTGTTGTTTCGGCATGACCGACTGCTGGGCTAGTGTTTGTTAGTGGTCAACAACTAACCAGACTTGCTCTGCTCTCAAATCAGGGCATTGGTGGGGAAAAAGAAATGTTTTATGAAACTACTGGGTTTAAATTTATAGACTGTATGGAGTCAAACTGGCTACTTGTCAAAGAAGAGTTAACCCGACTGCAACAAGCTAATTTTATCCCTTGGCCAGAAAAGTTTCTTTATAACCAAGGCTGGGATGTCTACGGTTTGTATGCCTTTGAAAAAAGGCTAGAAGATAACTGTCGCTTGTGTCCAGAAACAACAAAATTAGTAGAGTCTATTCCTGGAATGACTACAGCAGGTTTTTCTTCCCTGGCACCAGGAACTCATATTGCTTCTCATGTAGGATACTCAGAAGCTGTACTCCGTTGTCATTTGGGTTTAATTATTCCAGATGGCTGTGGCATTCGGGTGGGTACTCAAACGAAAACCTGGCTGGAAGGCAAGTGTTTGGTTTTTGACGATACGGTTGAGCATGAAGCCTGGAATCGCGGCAAATTACCCCGAATAGTGTTGCTGATTGACTTCAAAAAGCCCAACATCCCACCAAATTTTCCTCAATTAGGGGATTTACCAAACGTAGCTAAGGTTTTATAAAAGCTCACAAATTCTAATTTGAAGGTCTGGTGGCGGTTTGGATATATGGGATTTGTATCTTAAAGAGGCGCAATGTCTTTCCAAGAAAGAGTTTCTCGACCGCCTTGATGCCAGAAACAGGAAACTTTACTCCTACACAGTGGGTAAGTTGGCATTACATTCTGAGACTCATGTATCACCAGGTCGCTTCAATGCCAAACATGCAGATGGATGACGAAAGAATTACTCTCCAGGGGCACAGCCCTATGTATCAGGGAATTTGGTAACTATATTGGTAAATTTAATTGCTAGGAGATAGATGCAAATGTATACATTCAATGTTTTGGATGACTCAACGGCAGCCAAGTATGAGAGGCTGACCTTCCCCAGCTACCAGCATCTACTACGGGCTGTAGAGTCAAACAAGTCTATTGTGGCGATCGCGGCTTCTTACCTAGAGCAGCCCGTTGGTTTAGCCCTCGCTGAGATTATGCCGAATGATAGCTCTGCCGCTGAGGTTCTCTCGATATTTATTGAACCTCCACACCGTTGTACTGGAATGGGAACAGCTCTACTCACCCGGTTAGAGGCAGATCTTCGAGCGAGAGGTTGTACAAAAGCCAAGTTGGTCTACATAACCGGAAAGCCTACAACGCAAGCTCTAGAACGTCTGCTCCAGAAATGCAACTGGGCACCCTCCCAACCCCGGATGCTGGTGTGCGAAGGCAAAGCAGAGGCAATAATGGAAGCTTCCTGGATGAAGAGATACAGCCACCTTCCTTCCTCATATAGCATATTCCCTTGGGTGGAAATCACCCCAGAAGAGCGGCAAGCAATCCAACAGCAGCAGGAAGCTCAGCCGTGGATTCCCGAAGACCTGATTCCCTTTAAATACGAACAGAATTTGGAACCCCTCAACAGTTTAGGTTTGCGTTACCAAGGGCAGGTCGTCGGATGGGTGATTAATCATCGCCTTTCCCCAGACACCATCCGTTACACCTGTAGTTTTGTTAGGGAGGATTTGCAGAAAATGGGGCGGATTATTTCCCTATATGCTGAGGCAGGTAAACGTCAAGTCAGAGCTAAGATTCCCAATTGTATCTGGACTGTTCCGCTCATTCATGAGTCTATGGTGAAATTTGTTAAGCAGCGGTGGGCACCTTATTTATCTTCTATTGCCGAAACCAGAGGTACTTTGAAGTTCACGGGGAACGAGCCATCTGGACGGCTGGGTATGACTCAAACATCCAACCAACAACAAGAACTTACAACTTCAGCATGACTTTGAAGGTAAAACTCAATGAGTGAAACACAAGAACAACAAGGACAACAACTAAAAGGAGCGGGTTGGGTACCTGATCCCGTTGATGAACGGGACAAGGTAAATCTGATAGATATGTCCGTTGGTCTACCTACCTCTGTAGATTTAAGGGAGTGGTGTTCCCCAATTGAAGATCAGGGCGAGATTAATTCATGTACAGCGCATGCAGCTATCACTTTGGTGGAGTACTTTCAGAGGCGGGCATTTGGGAAGTACTTGGATGCATCCAGACTCTTTTTATATAAGGTGACAAGGAACCTGCTTAATTGGAAAGGAGATAGAGGGGCGAATTCAAGAACAACAATGAAAGCGCTAACACTCTTCGGTGTGCCACCAGAAGAATACTGGCCGTACGACGAAGCAAAGCTAGATGAGGAGCCCTCTGCTTTCTGCTATGCCCTTGCTAGTCGGTATCGAGCACTGGAATATTATCGGATTGATGCCTTTGGCATCAAGAGAGATATGGTTTTACAGCAGATCAAGGCCAATTTAGCAGCGAATCGTCCTGTCATGTTTGGATGTATACTCCACGCAAGCTGCAGAGACCAGGCTCAGACAACTGGTAAAATACCGATTCCCAGCGATTCTGACACGCTATGGTTTGGTCACAATATGGCAGCAGTGGGGTACGACGACAATATCAAAATCAAGAATACGGACCCGACAGGTATAGAAACCACAGGAGCAATTCTTATCAAAAACTCCTGGGGCAACGGCTGGGGTAACAACGGCTATGGCTGGCTTCCTTATGAATACGTACTAAGACCGCTATCTATGGATTGGTGGACACTGCTGAAGCAGGATTGGTTAGATACAGGAGAGTTTGAACCCAAAAAATAACTATATCTAAAACCAGGATACATATCTTAATCGGCAAGCACATTGGCAGTAAGTGTTGTTTCATTCAGTCTTGAACGTTTTACCTTGATGCCACCTTTGGCTATTTTTTCTTGGGCGTTGCTGAATTTCGTCGAATCTACCACCTGCCTTTGTGTTTGCAACAAAACTGCCTAAAGGGAGAGACATCATGAAAATAAAATTCACATTGCTGCCAAGACTGGTCAGTTTAATCCTGCCGATTGGGCTTTTAGTGTGTCCTAATGTAGCGTTGGCATTCGACACGGGTCATCATTCTGATTTAACGAGGGAGGCATTGCAAGATGAGGGGTTCTCTAACACCCCAATCGAGGTTGCCCAAGTTGAGAACTGGCTTGTGGACTATTTTAGTAGCAGCCCAACCTCCCAGATCAAGTCCGATGTAGAAAAGCTGCACTTTGATAATCTCTTTTCGACCTCTCAAATCCGTAACTACTGGGGACAATTGACCGTCAACACCAAGAATGCTGTTCAGCAGGCGGCAAGGGAAAATGACCCCCTCAAGTGTCTCGCCGTTTTAGGGATTTCTCTGCATGCAGTACAGGATTTCTACACCCATTCCAATTGGGTGGAAACCCATCCGCCGCTAGGCAATGCCTATCGAACCGATACCTGGTTCGATTCTGTTCCACTAGACAATCTGTTCACTGGCTCCTACCCAAACCTGCGTCCAGGAGCAGAGCAACTCCACGGAGACTACAACAATGGCTTAAACCACGACTCTTATGTTCGTCCGCGCTGGGAGCAATCCTATGTGTTTGCCTATGCCGCTTCCCGTCAGTGGGTGAACGCAGTCCACAGCTGGGTGAACGAGGTCAATCCGAGTTTCTGGCAAAGCGTACAGAAGTTTGAGGTGAGTGGTGCAGATCGTTCAGCATTGGACTTCGACCTAGAGGCAGCTTATCGCATCTCTGAGTGGATTGCAGTTTCAGGAGCAGATGGGCATTGGAAAGGCAACCGCAGTGGCAGTAACACCGACTTTGTGCCCTTCGCATTACGCTGGGCAACCGCTGCAGACTCGCAGTTTTTGAAAGAATTCAAGGTGCGTAAAATCCACCGCCTGCTAAGCGAAAACCTTTCCGGAGATAGCTCACCAGTTCCTCAGGTGCCACCCACCATTGCCCTACCTACTGTCCCGCACATCAATCTGGATCGAAGGGCTATTATCGTTCGGACGTTGCATGTAGCAGAGAAAGACGACGTAGGATTATTTGAGCAGAAGATTGATCCATTGGGAAAAGCTGACTTCTACGCCAAAATCACAGTGGCAGGTCAAACTTTTACCGAAGCAATGCAGCTGGATCGTTCCGATGTCTCTCCCGCCTGGAGCACGATCAAATTCATTCCCACTGCACTAACCAGTGTCTCGATCCATTACGAACTGTGGGATGAGGACGGTGGAACGCGTGGTGATGATGACCACTGTGATATTAATCAAATTGCCGGAAAACAGGATCTCGACTTGACTTTTTTAGTTGGGAACCAATTGCTTGCAGGGGATATTGCTGGCGTTCGCGATAGTGAAAGCAACGCAGTTCAGTCAGAGGGTCGCAAGCCAGACAAGGACCGAGCAATCGTTCGGTTTTATGTGACGGAGCAGAGTCTTAACTTTCCAGCACAACCGGCTGCATCTCTGCCGACACGAACGGGGGTTGTGTTGCAAAAACTTTATGAGGACAGATAACCTCTGTGGCAGGAGCTTGAATTATGCAACTACTCCAAAAATTTGATTGATGAAGAGAACCCGCTCTTTGACGGCCTTCTTAGGAACTCCCAAAATTTGACCTTTCCGCATCATGTTCATGATTTCATATCCTCTGATAGTTTGTCGTGCCGTGTTGAAGGAGCCAAATCCCATCCTTGGCTTGACTAATCGTTTAATGCCGCGATGGTCTTGCTTAACAATATTATTGAGATACTTACTCTGTCGTAACTTCACTATTTCGGGGAGCTTTTTGGCGGCTTTGAGTTCCTTGACGGCTTTCGGATAAGCGGGATTCTTATCCATAGTAATAACTCGTGGGGTTTGAGTATGAAGGGCTTTTAAAGTCTTACGGAAAAAGCGTTTTGCCGCCAGAGCATCTCGATAATTCCCCTAGAAAAAATTATTCTGCCTGCCTTTAATGAAATCTAAATCCCCATTCAAGTGGAGGCATTATCAGCCCAAAGTCATCCTACTATGCGTACGTTGGTATCTCAGTTATCCGCTTTCTTACCGCCAAGTAAAAGAGATGGTGAACGAGAGGGGAATGGAAGTAGACCACACAACGGTGTTCCGTTGGGTACAGGAATATAGCCCAGAAATAGATAAGCGCTGCCGACCTTACCTGAAGCCAACTAACGACTCGTGGCGGGTAGATGAAACGTATATTTTAGTCAAAGGCAAGCAGAAATATTTGTACCGAACCGTTGATTCTCAGGGGAACACCTTAGACTTTCTCCTGACAGCGAAGCGAGGCCTACCATTTTTTGCAACACAACCTTAACTCAAACAGCACCGAAGTTCCGAACGCAATAGCTGAACTCGACGAGAAAGAAGATTCGCCAGAGTTGTGAAATTACGATATAAGAAATATCTCAACAATATAGGTGAGTAAGGTCGCCGATGGATAAAACGATTAGTCAAACCTGGCATGAGTTTTAGCTGGTTCAACACAGCAAGACAAACGATAAAAGGGTACGAAAATATAAAGATGATACAGAAAGGACAAATTAAAAATGTATAGGAAGGTACCCTTAAAGAACGCGTCAAATTCATAGCTGAAATATTTGGAGTAGCGGCATAATCAATTCCCTTTATAGGAAGTTTTCTGTCCTCAACGAGTTCTTTCAACATAACCCTTTTTTGTTAATCTATAACAATACCCTCTTTTGTTACGCTTCTAGCAACGTGAGTCATTCAGATTGGAGGAACTAAGAAGTTCAACATTTTTTGGAGATCGCATAATTCAATGAACCTAAATTTAGTTAGTACCTTTTCATCATTTATGGTTTCTGCGCTCAATGAATTTCAAGCTTGGGCTTTACAAAAACCGGATGAAAGCCTTAGCAAGAAGCTTCTGCCGATTATCAGCTTCGTTGAGGGTCTCATTGCAACCCAAGCCACTTACTTGGACAGTAAGCGGCTTGCTCTTGGATCAAATTTTTGTTGTGCTGGACAGGTGGTGATGGGCGAGTTCGACGTAATTGAAACGGCGCTTACCTCACCCCAGTCCCGAACATGGCGTCTCGGCACCACTATACTGGACGCGAATTATGCACCCAACCAGGATGTCGGCGGTAGGAATGTTTTCCTCCTCTCTCTGTCAGATGAGGAAGCTGATGGTGGCAACGACCATGAGTCATTTAGGAAATGTATGCAAACTTATCTTTTAAATGATGCCGTAACAGAGCGTCAGAGGGATGCTACCGCTTCGCGGCTACTTGAGCAGTTGGGAGCAGATTACGTGGAGATGCCCCATGGCAGGGGCGGCACTTTCTTCACCAACGATCAGCGGGGTTGGATGGGATTTCTCGTGAGGTACTTGCACTATGTGCTCTTTGGGCTAGACCCAGAAGACGAAGAGTCAATCGGTTTTCTGACAGAATTGCACTACACGCGCATGGGAACCTTGCACTACTTTGCGGGTGTCGGTCGCGTTCTGCAGAGTCTGAACCTAAAGGGACACAAAAACCTAGCTGATCTAATCGAGCGAGCCGCGACGATCTATGAAAATTCGCCAGCCCTCGTAGACTTTAAGCAGGATTGCTCCGTAGAAAACGGCATGACTCGGCGCGAACTCGCAAAGCTCATGACCTCTATTATTAGTATTGCAGCGCTACAAGGCCCGCTACACCTTGGTTATACGGCAATGGGATATCGTCCTCTTCCTGCCTATAAGGGGCGACAGACCTCTGATATCGATCCGACCCAGCATTGGGATGCGCTCGATTTAGACGACCGAGAGTCCGTACGGCTCTACCTGTTGGAGTGCGCCCGACTCTGGTCACCTGTTAGCGCCACACATCGGGTCGCTACCGAATCTTTTACGGCAACGGTAGCAGGGGCGGAGCGAACCTTCCCTAAAGGCACCAAGATTCTGATACCCATGAGTCTAGGGCTTCTAGACAAAGGTTTTTGGGGTTCTACAGCCTATGAGTTTAACGCGAAACGGGAGAACCTATGTTCCTTCCACATGGGCTTTCATTCGGTTGGCGATCGCAGTGCAGGACGCATCTGTCCGGGTAAGGATATTGCACTAGATATGCTTGTGGATGTTGTGAGAGTAGTGGGAAAGGTGCGTCGCTCTGCCCTCTAACCTAACGCTTTGGTTGCAGAAGCAGTAAATACCTAAAAATATCGGGAATGAGCATATCTGTAAATCAGAAGCAATGTATGGAAAGCAAAACTGGTCAAGAATTTCAAGTTGAGATTAGAGAACTCAATGCAAATCAAATGACATTTCGATGTCGGGTCTGTGGGCTTGAAAATAATGGAGAGCCTGTTATATTACTTCATGGTTTTCCTGAAACGTCCCACTTGTGGCATAGCATTTTGATATCTCTCGCATCCAGAGGATATAGATGCTTAGCTCCAGACCTGCGAGGCTATAGTCCATGGGCGAGACCCAAAGCTATAGAAAGCTATCGCATCGATAAAATTGCATCGGATGTTGTAGCCCTTGCGGATGCCGTAGGGTTTCAAAAATTTCACCTTGTAGGACATGACTGGGGGTCTGGATGCGGATGGACTGTTGTTGAACTGTATCCCGGTTGGGTGAATAGCTGGTCTGCCTTATCCATCCCTCACATGGATGCATTTAGCCGGGCAAAAAAAACAGATCCTGATCAAAAACGGCGAAGCTGGTATATGAATTTATTTCAGCTGCCAATAATTCCTGAACTGCTACTTGGCTTTGCAGTTGCCGGAGGCCGTCCTTCACTTTGGAAATTTTCCTCTGATTCAGAAGTAACAGATTATCTGACTGTCTTTAAGGAATTTGAGGGTCGCAGGGCTGCGATCAACTGGTACAGGGCCAATAAGGAACTTCCGATCCCCTATGGTGATGTTTTCGTCCCAACCGTGCTGATATGGGGAAATCAAGATATTGCGATCGGTCGTTCCAGCATAGAAATGACAAAGAACTATATGAAAGGGGAATATGCCATGATCGAACTTGATGCAGGACATGCACTAGTGCAGGAGAAGTTCGAACAGATAAACCACGAAATCTTAAGTCATATCCAACGGCATCCGATCTAGTAAATCGCCCTGCCGTCAACGGATGGAGGTAAGCGTTAATCATGTTCGAGGCTTACCTCATGGGTTTCGGAACCTTAGATATTGATACTTTGCGGAATTTTTGAAGGCAGTAAAGTAGTGTAATGTGTAAAACGAACTTCGTTTCTGGCATTGATTTCTAACTCAATTGTGCGAAGCTTCTCCTGGAATTCTTGTAAAAGCTTTACTACACGGCTATCTGTAAAATATGAATCACCATAATCTCCCAGTTGTGTGTAGTAGACAGAACCCAAAACATAGGTCATATTCATTTGAGTTTCTGCCTGAGAAAGCGAGGGAAGTAATGCAAAATAGTCCGCTTCATTCTGAATATTTGTCTCAGGTGCTTTTCTGTAGCCTGCCAAGGGCATATTAGGCATATAGGTTAGGAAAGATGACTGCGGAAAATTTACAGTAGCATGGCTAACGCTGCCTGTAAATATTATTAGAGTTACCGCTTCAATCAAGTATGCCAAGGTTCTAATCTGAGGTGTAGGATCATCATTAGTTATTTCTCCAATCCCCGTCATTTGACCTCCGTTTGGAGCGGTTAAATCTTTAATCCACTCTTGAATCTCTAGATTCGTCTGAACTGCGCCATCATCCTTATAAAACAGCTTCAAGTAGCTCGAAACCCAATCATGAATTGCATACCAGATCAAAAGTGCATCATCCCGGTAGGGATAGTCAGGTAGAGAATGAGGATCATCTACACCACGGCTCTTCAATGTCATTGGTAAAAATGACTCATTAAAGGGAAATGGATATTCCTTGGCACCTTTGATGCTAAGCAACAATGAAGACTCTAATGTTCCAGATGCTACTCTATCAACTGTTCCTCCCGGATTGACGAGTCCTTTTACCGCAGCGTCATTGATATACAAAGTGCCTTCAAGGTGAGGTCTTAATAAAGCTCCCAGTGGATGCTCTAAAGGGAGCTTTCGATAGGTTGCGATCGCGATCGGTTCCATCCGTAAATGAACTCCGCCTAGGTGAGAGATGAATTCGTGATAGTTCCCATCAGCGATTTGGACAATCAACTTTGCCATTTGCCAAGCCCATCTTTCTGAAGATGATGCATTGAGCAATGGTGCAATAAAAATAGGATTCTCTGGGGATGGCTCCTGGTAACATTGAATTGCAACCGGAACTAGCCTGCGATTTGGATGATCACCTGGCTCAACTGCAAACAACGCGATTGGTTGATATATATACTTTTGAACCTTATAGCCCTTTTCTATCTCTATTTCCCCAGGGTTAATCTCTTTAAGAACCTCATAATCTGTTATGTAGAGCCTCTTTTCTTCAAGAGCTTTTTGGAGAGAATCGCTGGAACCCATTACAGATTGATAATCAACATCAGCAATTGGAAACTTCTCTAGAAGGGCTGGAAGACGTTCGATTACTAAGGGGTTTGCGCCTGCAACTCGTTGAGATGCAAAAACCCTGTCTTCTTGTGTATAGCTAGCAACAGAGGGTAAATCAATAATCTGAAATAAATTTTGGTAGTTTTTGAGTGAAAGCCGTGAAGTTACTTTGTGAGATTGCGTTTCTTTTTCTTGAATGGTCTTCACTTTTTCGGTAATATTTTTCTCGATTATGCGATTAGCAAGATAATCTGCGGTTTGTTGAGTATCTTCTACTTTTGGAATCTGCCTAAATGGATTAGATGTAAATCTAAAAATTCTGATTAAAAAGTTGTAAATATTCTTAATCAATTCTGAATTTTTGGGATTGCTTAGAAATGTCAAAAATCTAATATCAAGAATAAATTTAAGAGTAGAACATCGCTCTTGGTTAATTACGACATCATACATCGCTTGATTAGAGCGAAGTTGTAGTAATACATAGGCTGCAGAGTTAGCCCATTTCGGTTTTGTAAGCGAGTTATCCTCAAAGAAAACATATGCAGCCATTGGATATTTCAGATTGGGATTTACTTTAGTAAATGCTTCATAGGTGTACTCATACTCTTTGCATGGAGAAGCAATTTGTGGAGGGATGACAGTCATTTCAATAACCCAAATAACTTACATAACAATAATTGCATAAGACATAGAGTGTTGCTATGCAATTATTGTTACGTTAGAAGAGCAGATCTGTAACAAATCTACAACAACATCATCCGTTGTCTGTCTACTCCATGCTTATCAAATTATCTTGACTTGAGCTGGTAGTTCTGAAAGATTTGTTAAGAGTCAGGTAATAAAAGTGATATCTGACCTTAATTTCATTCGGACACCTTCCAACCCACATCCCGCCCTCAAAGTGTCACAGCCAGTAGAGATGCGGTTTGGGAAAAAACATGATCGCTCTCGTGATTAATATGATCTTCAAGGTGGTTCATGATCGTATTATTCGAGTCAGGTCGATGCGGAGCGCACATCCTCACGCAGCAGGCTACGCTGCGAAGCAGCGCGTTCGTCTACGGTTTGAGCAATGGCACGGTGCCGCACGTTCTTATTGTGTGGGTATGGGAGAATAACTTATGAAAAATCAACTTTGCCCAAGCGAACCATGAATCAAGCGATCGCGAACCGACCAGAACCTGAGCAACTGGCGCTTTCTGCTCCACTGCCCCTAACCCAACACCCAGCGGCGGTGTACTTATCCCAACTTGCCCCAAAGTCGCGGCGGACGATGCGACAATCTCTCAATGCGATCGCGTCCCTGCTAACTAATGGACAGTGCGATGCTATGACTCTGGACTGGTCAAAGCTACGCTACCAGCACACAGCGGCTCTTAATGCCGTCTTTAGGGATAAGTATGCCCCAGCGACGGCAAATAGAATGTTGTCAGCGCTACGCCGCGTCCTTAAAGAAGCACGGCGATTGAAGCTGATGGATGCTGATGACTATGACAGTGCGGTGGATTTTAAAGGCATTAAAAGTACCCAACTGCTGCGCGGTCGAGCTTTAAGTTACGCAGAAGTTTTGGCACTGCTATCCGTTTGTCAGGACGATCCCACCCCCAAAGGTGTGCGGGATGCAGCAATGATTTCTATCTTGATGGCAGGGTTGCGACGCTCTGAAGTAGTGAATTTGGATGAAACTGACTTTGAGCCTCTAACAGGGGGACTAACAATCCGTCGGGGCAAGGGAATGAAAGACCGAATAACTTATTTGCCATCTGGGGCGATCTCTGCTGTAGAGGATTGGCTTGCCATTAGAGGGGATGAACCGGGACCGCTATTGTATCCGGTTGACAAAGCTCATCGGATCTCTCATCGACGTTTAACTGACCAGGCGGTGATGTTCGTTCTCCAAAAACTCGCAAAGCTTTCGGGGGTAGCGGCTTTCTCTCCTCATGATTTCCGGCGAACGTTTATCACGGACTTGTTGAATACAGG
>JACCVJ010000240.1 GCA_013698215.1 Tatlockia sp.
GAAGAAAGCTAAGAATTGAATTTAAACAATAAAACAGTGCTAAAAATAATTACTAAGCCATGTAGAGTAAAGACTTCGTGGTTTAGTAACTTATACTACCAGCAGGCTAGAAACCGTTAAGTATTAATTCTATGTTTATTTTAAAAAGACAAGATGTAGAAATCTTCAACATCAAACATCCAAACCTCGACCAACTTATCCCGATTATTAATTATCAAAGGCAAACCTTTCGTTTGCTGCAAATATTTCCGCTCAATCAGGCTCAAGAGGCGTTAACTTTATGGCGGGACTTGACCGATAACAAAGGCAAAGCCTGTATTTTGCTTGAAGAACCTGATCGCTACACACTTTGGGGAAAAATCAAACCAGAGCAGCTAAATGTTAATACTAAAGTTAGCAATCTCTCTATTCAATCTTTGGTCAAAGGCAGCTTGTTATTATTACAAGCAGTTTATGGAGAGATTGAAGACCTTTTGGGCGCTAGGCAAGCAAAATTTTTTCAAAAAGATTTGAAAGAGTTTATTGATAAAGTAGATTTAATTGAAAAATCCCCCGAAGCTGTTAATTACTTACTACAAATCGATCCGCTCAGTGCCGACCAATTACCCAATTGGCAAGAAGCCCAGTTGCTCAACCTTTTGCAAGAAACCCATCGCCTAGGGAAAAGATACTTTGGTGAGTCCAACTTTACGATTAATGCCCTCGAAAGTTTAGAAGATATGTCAGAAGACGAACAATCGGGGTTTATACAGTGGCTAAATCAATCAAGCCTTGGTAAGCTGTGGCAGTAACAAAAGATTTAGGAGTGCGATCACCAAATAATCATCTAGGTTTGTAGCCAACCCAACAGATAAATAAAAACGTATAAGTAACTACTTTAAAAATTTTAAGAGCAAAAACATATTATAACCATAGTATCAAATCCTAGACGCGATCTCAGCTTCCTTCTTGTTAGGAGTTTTTGTGAACCAGCCCATAAATAAACTAAATAGTTCAAAATCTTGGCTATCTCTGCAAACAATTGTTTTAGCTGCTATCTCTTGGGGCGTACTGGCACTTTTATTTGCTTTGTTATTTAGTGTACCCGTACCAGAAGTTCAAGGTGTGGTGGCTAGACGCAGCCAGTGGTATATAGTTAGTGCCTACGTATTCCAATCTGTGGCTTACTTAAGTTCCGTGGTATTGTGTTTAAGAAATATGCTCCAGCCAAATATAATTAGCGGGCGTAGCGTCTGGCTAGGGATTGGATTTGGGCAGCTATCTTACCTAATTGGCAACTTAATTTTAGGTTATTGGGAGCTAGTGCTTCAGCAAGAACCGACCAATGTGTCGCCAGCAGATTTATTTTGTGTAGGAGCGTATTTATTTTTGGGCGGAGGTATGATTTCTGCTTTGGGTGCTAGGCGAGTGCATTTAGAACTCTGGCAATGGGGAATAGTCACCGTAATTGCTGTAGTTGGTGTTGGTCTGGGAATTTGGGTTTCTAACACTACAACTATTGTACCCGTTGCAACTTCTAACTCAAGTTGGTTGTTAGAGTTAGAAAAATCTTTATTATTGTTCTACACCGTTGCTGATGTCTTACTGTTAATTATCGCTACAATGGTACTGCTGACTTTTTGGGGCGGTCGTTTCTCTCAATCGTGGAGATTGATAGCAGCAGCAGTGTTCTCGCTCTACATTGGAGATGTGTGGCTTAGTTATGCTCAAAATCACATTGAAAACTACCAAAGTGGAGCGCTGCTAGAAGTATTTTGGGTATTTAGTGGCGTGCTATTTGCTATAGGCGCGGCGGTAGAGTATGAAGTATCAATTCGTTCTCGGCGAGAAAAGCGCGGACGAAAGCGGGCTTAAAATATAATTAAATTATGACTGGAAAAAAAATTTCTGAATCTATAAAAAATGACATTATTCACTTGTATAAACATACAGGAGAAACAACTTCAACTTTAGCCGAACGCTATGGGGTCAGCAATTCAACCATTAGCCGGATGTTGAAAATTACCTTACCCGAACAAGAGTATGAAGTATTGATTGCCTCCAAACGAGCGGCGAGAGTACCTGGAACCGACACAGTTAAACAATTAACTAACTCAAGAGAAATAGAGCCAAGTTTGGTAGTAGCCCAACCCCATACAGAACTTAAGTTAGAGCAGCTAGACGAGAAAAATGCTACCCCTACGCCAATTATTAAACGCCGTAGCGTTAGTAGCCAACCAGAAATACCAGTAGCTATAGACGATTCTAATCGACAAAATAAATCCCCCATAGAAACAGATGATTACGCAGAGCCTAGCGCCAAAGGCGAT
>JACCVJ010000253.1 GCA_013698215.1 Tatlockia sp.
CGCGATTCGGGTTTTGGGGGAAAAGTCTTAATTTGGCTCGTAACAGCCTACGAAGCCGCCGGACAACAAGCAGAAGCGATCGCCTTATGCGAACAAATCAAAAAACATCCTGACGCGGAAACAAGCAAGCAGGGAAAGCGGTTGCTATACATTATGCAAGCACCTCAGCTAAAAAGACCTAGTGAATGGCTAACCCAAATTCCCGATTTAGCGACAATTTCCGATAATACTAACCAAACTCGTTTGAGTAGTAACAATTCACCGCGCACACCGCCCAAACCACTTGCTGCGCCAGAACCTGTAGATTTGAGTCAGGTAAATACCAAAGACAATCAATTTATTTGGGTATCGTTACTAATTATTGGCTTAACAATTGGCTTACTGTGGGGCAGTACTTAAAAAATGCGAAGCCCTGCGTGCGCGCTTGCGCTATCGCATCTTTTACAGCTTACGAAAAGAAAAATTCCCAATTTTAAGGGTCGCCAACATGAATAATAAATTTTTTATGCCGAAAATTAGGAGTTTGCTCCAGCGCAGTCGCATAGTTTGGGTTATGCTTTTCACCTCGCTCTTACTTTCAAGTTGCGTTAAATATGACGCAAGTGTAAATTTCAATCGTCCGAGTCACGGCGAAATAGTCCAGCATATTAAGCTAGGACGCCTAACAAGTTTTAGCGGCGATGCGGCGACGCAATGGTTAAATAGCATCGAACAGCGTGCTAAACACCTGCAAGGAAAAGTCAAGCGCCTTTCCCCCGAAGAAATCACCGTGACAATTCCCTTTGATAATGGCGCTGAACTAGAACAAAAATTTAATCAGTTTTTTAGTCCCGTAGAGTCGCTTGCAGCTACCAAAGCCCCCGAAGAACTACCAACCATTGACTCTAAACTAAATTTGGCTCAAAACAACTTATTGCTGCTGTTACGCAATCACTTAAGTTATGACTTAGATTTGCGGAGTCTTTCTTTAATTGCCAATAACAGTAATGTTTTAGTTAGTCCCGGTTCGGTATTCGATTTAGAATTTAGTCTAAATACTCCTTGGGGGGGTCGGAGCATCGAAAAATCAGCAAACTCTATCCATCCAGAAACTTTTTCTAATGGACGACAAATGTTGTGGAAACTACAACCTGGGCAATTGAACCATATAGAGGTAGTGTTTTGGATGCCGGACTTTTTAGGGATTGGGACAGTATTTATTTGTTTATTTGTGGCGTTGGGAATTTTCTTAAGATATAGTTTTATGCCCGATCCCCAAACCCTCTTATCTTCCCCCATTGCTCAAAAACAGTAATTTGCTAAGGAGACAAACGTTCAATTAGCCAGCTATTATCTTCTTGAAGACGATAAAGCAAGCGATCGTGCAAGCGGCTAGGTCTTCCTTGCCAAAACTCAATTTCTGTCGGTATAACTCGAAAGCCTCCCCAATGGGGGGGACGAGGAATAATTTGCTGTTCGTATTGAACTATTAACTCCTCTTGGCGTTGTTCCAAAACCTCCCTACTATTGACTATTTGACTTTGGTTTGATACCCATGCGCCCAATTGACTGTTGATGGGGCGACTATGGAAATACTGATCAGATTCTTGGGGGGAGACTTGGCAAACTTTCCCCTCAATCCGAACTTGGCGTTCTAATTGCGCCCACCAAAAGACCAAAGCCGCTTGAGGATTAGTGGCTAATTCTTGCCCTTTGTGGCTGAGATAATTGGTATAAAATACAAAACCGCGATCGCTAAAGTCTTTAAGCAACACCATTCGCGCCGACGGCTTCCCCTCAATTGTAGAAGTAGCAAGGGTCATAGCATTGGGTTCAGGGAGTTGAGCATTTAATGCTTGGTCAAACCAAGTTTTAAATTGTTTAAAGGGATCTGTCTCTAAATCTATTTCCCTTAATCCTGCTTTCGTGTAATCCTGGCGAAGATTGGCTACGCTTATGTCCATCGGGGGCTGCTTGAAATAGGAGTCTTCATAGTATAGGTTACTTGAAATGCGCCGCTTGGCATCTTTTCAACGTTGGATAATTATTGGGTTTGGCGCTCCGGTGGTGGCGTTAAACGTTTGGGTGCTATCGCAAGTACTTAGCTATTTTGACCATTTATTCACAGTATTAACGGTAGCGGCAATTCTCGCTTTTTTGCTAAATTACCCGGTCAAATTTTTTGAAAAAGCGCGGATTACTCACACTCAAGCTGTGATTATTGTTTTGCTTGTCAGTGTGACGCTATTAGTAGTTCTGGCTTTTACAATTGTGCCGTTAATTTTCGACCAATTGCGAGAACTATTGCTAGGAATTCCTGCTTGGCTAGAAATAAGTCAAGACAATTTGGCATGGGTGGATAAATGGGCAAGAGCTAGACGCTTACCTTTAGATTTGATGGGCTTTAGCAATCGCATTGCTACCCGTGTGGAAAGCCAGGTACAAGGAATAGCAGGGGAAGCCTTTGGCTTGGCTCTAGGAACGCTGTCGGGGCTTGTAGACACCGCGCTTGTGGTGGTACTAGCTTTTTATATGCTGCTGTACGGTGAAGTTGTTTGGAAAGGTCTAATTGATTTATTGCCTTCTCCCTTCGGCGCGGCTTTTAGTGCTTCTTTGCAGCTAAATTTTCAAAATTTTTTTATTACGCAGTTAATTCTCGGACTATTTATGTTTGTGACTTTAACGCCGATATTTCTGGCTTTGAAGCTGCCTTTTGCTTTACTATTTGCACTATTTATTGGCTCGGCGGAGTTGATTCCCTTTATTGGCGCAACTTTAGGGATTGGATTAGTAACGCTGTTAGTTTTGGTGCAAAACTGGTGGTTAGCTGTGCAAGTGGCATTATTTGCGATCGCCGTGCAACAGGTTAAAGATAATATTCTCGCTCCTAGACTAATGGGCAGTTTTACCGGGCTTAATCCGATTTGGATTTTTGTAGCTTTATTGATAGGAGCAGAAATAGCAGGGTTTTTGGGCGCTCTAGTTGCTGTACCCGTTGCTGGCACTATCAAAGGCACAATTGACTATATTCGCGCCCAGCCAGCTAAGAAAGTTGTCTCTACAATTATTGGCGACAATTCACCAAACGGCGATCGCTAATTGGGACAAAATGTTCTATAACTTAAAGCTAATTGCTCGAACTTCTAAAAATTTGCCCTGCGGCTAAATACAGTTATGAATACCGATCAACTGTTTGCAAGTATTGCCCTATTAATCGATCTTGCCCAAAAAGGCGAAATAGATCCTTGGGATGTACAGGTAATTGAAGTTATCGATCGCTATTTAATCAAACTCCTCGCCAACCAAGAAACCGCCCCCCCAGCTTACGAAACGGACTTGTCGCAGTCAGGACAAGCTTTTTTATCAGCATCGATGCTAGTGCTATTTAAGGCTAATACTCTGAGCGCTTTAGAATTGAATCCTGTGGAGCAAGAGGAGGAATTGTTAGCCTTGGAGGAAGCGATCCTCGGTCAATCTAGAACTCACTACGATCGCCACCTTAGCCGCCGCACCGCCGCCTTACCACCCCAAAAACGCGCCGTCACTCTAATTGAATTAATTGCCCAGTTGCAAGTAATGGCAGTTCAAAAAAGCCTGAGCGAACAAGAAGTTTATGACGGGCCCAATCGTCGCCGCCAGGTACGCCCAGCTTCCCGCGCTCAACTTACTCGCGCTACTTTAGAACTTGCTCATCAAGAAAACTTGACCGAAGTAGCCGGAAAATTAGACCAAGTTTTGACAGATTACTCTCAGCAATCTGAGGGGCAAAGTTGGTTAAATTTAGACCAACTTGTAGATTTGTGGCAGCAACAAACTAGCTCCTTAACTTTGCCTGATAGTCGCCATTGCGATACCTTAACAAACGGCGATCGCATTAGTGTATTTTGGGCTTTGCTGCTGCTCTCGGCTCAATCCAAAGTAGAGTTAGAGCAAGAGGAATTTTATCAAGAAATAAAAATTCGTACCTTAACCGTACCAGGAGTTAGCGATCGCCAAGATCCTGAAAATTTTTATGAAAAGTCAAAAATCAGAGTAGATTAGTGTACAGGTAAATAAGTAAACTGCCGCAGTTCTAGTAAAATATCTCTCTACCCTTTGGTAATTGCGATTTGTTTTGTAATTGCGTACAACTGATTAACATCCCAAAAAGTGCTGATTTTGTGAGATTAGCAACTTAGTTTAAGGTGCGATCGCCCAATAGTAGCCATCTAAGGCTGAAATTGACAGATGATGGAATTTTCAAGCAACCACAATAAAATGGCATTAACGGAGGAGTGAAACTTTATGAAAGCCATGATTTTAGCGGCTGGTAAAGGTACTCGCATACGCCCGATTACTTATACAATGCCTAAACCAATGATTCCCATCCTGCAAAAGCCAGTGATGGAGTTTCTGTTAGAACTATTGCGCCAGCACGGTTTCGATCAAATTGTGGTCAACGTCAGTCACCTAGCAAACGAAATTGAAAGTTATTTCCGCGACGGTCAACATTTTGGCGTACAAATTGCCTACTCTTTTGAAGGCAGAATTGTAGACGGGGAACTGGTGGGGGAAGCGATTGGCTCGGCGGGAGGAATGCGGCGAATCCAAGACTTTTCACCGTTTTTTGACGATACTTTTGTAGTTTTATGCGGCGATGCGTTAATTGACCTAGATTTGACAGCGGCGGTTAAGTGGCATAAATCTAAAGGTGCGATCGCTACCGTTGTCATGAAATCTGTACCGAAAGAGCAAGTATCTAGCTACGGTGTGGTTGTAACCGACGAAGACGGACGGATTAAAGCTTTTCAAGAAAAGCCGTCGGTAGAAGAAGCTTTAAGTACAAACATTAACACGGGAATATATATTTTTGAACCAGAAGTTTTAAATTACATCCCTTCTGGCCAAGAATACGACATTGGCAGCCAGTTGTTTCCCAAATTAGTTGAAATAGCTGCACCTTTTTACGGCATCTCAATGGATTTCCAATGGGTAGATATTGGTAAAGTTCCCGACTATTGGCAAGCAATTCAAGACGTGCTAATGGGCAAAGTTAAAAATGTTAAAATTCCCGGAAATCAAGTTAAAGAAGGCATTTACACTGGGTTAAACGTTGCAGTAAATTGGGACAAAGTAGATATTACAGGCCCCGTTTATATTGGTGGGATGACCCATATTGAAGATGGAGCCAAAATAGTTGGGCCGACAATGATTGGGCCTAATTGCTGGATTTGTGGCGATGCTACGGTAGAAAACAGCGTAATTTTTGAATATGCTCGTCTTGGCCCCGGCGTTCGTTTAGTCGATAAGTTAGTATTTGGGCGTTATTGCGTAGATAAGACTGGAGCTACCATTGACGTGCAAGCGGCGGCGTTAGATTGGTTGATTACTGATACTAGACAAGCACCGCCATCGCAGACCCCCTCAGAGCGTCAAGCGATCGCTGATTTGTTGGATAGTCATTAGCAGCGCCCGATTGTAATTTTAAAACCAATGAGACGTTGCATGGCAACGTCTCAATTCAACCCGCGTCTAGTTACTCAAATAAGTGTACCTACTCAAACTTTGTTCGTAAGTTTGCAACAATCTTTGCGCTTCAAGTAGAGTAATCCGCTTTTCTTGCAAAGCTTGTTCAGTACGCTTGCGGATATTTTCGATTAAATCCTCAGCATCGTACTGGACGTAACTGACAACTTCCGTCATCGTATCGCCTTTAACTACGTGTTCAATTTCGTAGCTTTTAGGAGTTAATTGGATGTGTACAGCATTAGTGTCGCCAAACAGGTTATGTAAATTGCCCATAATTTCCTGATAAGCGCCACCTAAGAACATTGCTAAATAATAAGGTTCCGAAGGATTAAAGGAATGCAACTCTAAAACTGACTTCACATCTCTTAGATCGATAAAACGGTCAATTTTGCCATCGCTATCGCAAGTTAAATCGGCTAAAATCCCGCGCCTAGTAGGTTCTTCGTCTAAACGATGAATTGGCATAATTGGAAAAAGCTGATCTATAGCCCAACAATCCGGCGCTGACTGAAAAACCGACAGATTGATGTAGTAAATGGATGCCATGATTTTTTCCAAATCTTCCAAGTCATCCGGTACATAGTCTTGTTGCCGAGTAATTGCCAAAATCTTATCGCAACACGCCCAATAGATCCGCTCTACTCTAGCTCTCTCCGTCAGACGCAAAATTCCTAGGTTAAAGCGGCTAATAGCTTCTTCCTTAAACTGGGTAACATCGTGAAAAGTCTCTTGAAAGTTCTCGACATTAATTGATTGATAAGTTTCCCACAAATTCCAAACAATCGGCGGTTCACCTTCTTTAGGGGGTTCTGGCTGTCCTGACGGCACATCGCAGGTACTCAAAACGTCAAAAATCAGTACAGATTGGTGAGATGCGATCGCTCTGCCACTTTCGCTAATCAATGTCGGTACAGGCAATTGACGTTCGGCGCAAGTATCTTTCAATTCCGCCACAATATCGTTAGCGTAGTTCTGCATATTGTAGTTTTTTGAAGCGTAGAAATTGGTTTGCGAACCGTCGTAATCTACCCCCAAGCCGCCGCCCACATCCAGATACTTCATATTTGCGCCCAAAGTCGCCAATTCTACATAAATCTGGCTAGCTTCACGAATTGCGTCTTTAACGACATTAATTGCCGAAATTTGCGAACCTATATGAAAATGCAACAACTGCAAAGAATCTAGTAAATCTGCCGCTTTCAGTTGCTCTACCGCTTGGATAATTTCGGGAATAGTTAAGCCAAACTTAGCTCTGTCGCCACTAGAACCGCCCCAGCGTCCCACCCCTTGAGTACTTAGTTTTGCCCGAATGCCCAAAATTGGCTTGATTCCTAACTGACGACTAGCAGTAATAACTAAATCTACTTCCTCTATCTGCTCTAATACAATAATCGCCGTTTGTCCGAGTCTTTGGGATAACATTGCTGTTTCAATGTATTCTCGGTCTTTGTAGCCATTGCAAATTAGCAATGCTCCGGGGGTATCGAGTAGCGCCAGAGCAATCATTAGTTCGGGTTTTGAGCCAGCTTCTAAGCCAAATTGATGCGGTTTGCCAAAACGTACCAAGTCTTCAATTAGGTGGCGTTGTTGGTTGCATTTAACCGGGAAGACACCCTTATAAACTCCAGGGTAATTATATCTAGCGATCGCTTTGGCAAAACAAGCATTCAACCGCTCGATCCTATCTTCTAAAATATCGGAAAAGCGAATTAATAGCGGTAGTCCTAAATTGCGTTGCTTAAGAGCATTAACCAATTCAAACAGATCCAACGAACCACCGCGATCGCCTTTAGGAGAAACGGTGATATTACCAACGGCGTTAATAGAAAAGTAAGGCTCTCCCCACCCTTCAATCCGATAAAGGTCTTCGCTATCTTCAATCTTCCACGACTTCTGTGGTTGGGTTTTAACCAAAGCTACCGATGTTTTTTCCTGTGCCGATTCCGGGTTTTCGGTGGTGGCTTTTTTTTCTATTGCTGATGTGGCAGTTGACTCAACACCCATTTTTTGCTGGCCTCAATTATCACCTGACGAATAGCCAGTTTAACGCATCTCATAAAGAAGGAGACTTTCTAAGATAATCTGATTTAGGCAATTGAGTTATTAATTTTGGAGAAATCGTTTTGGAAAGGACATTTATCGCCATTAAGCCTGATGGAGTTCAACGGGGATTAATCGGCGAAATTTTTTGCCGTTTTGAAACTAAAGGTTTTACTTTAGTTGGCTTAAAATTTGTGCAAGCCAGCCGCGAATTAGCAGAACAACATTACGGTGTTCACCGCGAACGACCATTTTTTGGCAGTTTAGTAGAATTTATCACTTCTGCCCCCGTAGTGGCGATGGTTTGGGAAGGTGACGGTGTTGTGGCTGCCGCCAGAAAAATGATTGGCGCTACCAACCCTCTAGTATCCGAGCCAGGGACGATTAGAGGTGATTTAGGCGTAAACATTGGACGCAACCTCATTCACGGTTCTGATGCCGTAGAAACGGCGCAAAGCGAGATTGCTTTGTGGTTTAAGGAAGACGAATTAGTCAATTGGCAACCAACAGTAAGCGGTTGGATTCGAGAATAAATAAAGCCCGCCTAGGCGGGCTAACACAATTTTTATTTAGAAACGGGGTCTTTTTCTACTTCTACTGTTGGGGATAAGGTCAAAGTCCGCTTGGAGAAACCCCAAGTAAAAATCAGGGCGATCGCGCTAATCATTACCCACTCTGGCGGAATCAAAGCTGAGTCAAACACTCTTAGTAGCAGGCGCAAGCCTACTAGCGCCACCGTGATGTAGCCAGCATCTTCTAAATGCTCAAATTCATCAAGCCAACGGATAAACAAACCCGCCATAAACCGCAAGGTAATAATCCCAATGGTTGCACCTGTTAAAACTAACCAAGTTTCCTGAGAAACTGCGATCGCTGTAGTCACGCTATCTAAGGAAAAAGCCAAGTCTGTAAAGGCGATTACGGGGATTGCTTGCCACAAAGAAGCAAAGCCTGGAGCTTGATGCTCGTTGCCATCTTCATCTTTTGAGGAGCTAAAATACTGCCAAGCCAGCCACAACAAGTAAGCCGAGCCTAATAGTTCAAATTGCCAAAACTTCGTTACCCAAGTCGCCGTCAAAATCAGGCTAATTCGCAGTACGTAAGCTACTACTAAGCCAATATTGAGGGCTTGATTTTGAAGTTTGGGATCTTCTAATCGTTGAGCAAGAGCCGCCAGGGCGATCGCATTATCTGCCGATAGCACAGCTTCTAAAAACGACAAGATAATTAAAACAAAAGCAGCTTCTATCCCTGCATGGTAAGGAGAATTTAAAATTTGGTCGAGCATTAACGATTTCTATATAGTGCTAAATAACTGGCGATCGCTACCATCTTTTAGCTTAACTCTTGTACGACCGATTCAAAAATCTCATAGTGCGATCGCGCTGCTAATCTTTTTGCCTCTACTCACCTTAGAACCCCACTATTGACTGTAACTTTTCATCAACTCATTTTTTTAATATCAGTAAAAATACGGCTGCAATTACGAAACCAATAGGTTATAGTTCCTAAGAGTTTTTTATAAAGCTAATTTAAAAGCCATAAAAAGTAATTAACCTAGAATCACGAATACAAAGAATTGATTGGGATAGTATAAATTTAAAAATAACTGAATAAATTAGTTGTTTAATTGCTACTGTAAGCTTTATTTGACAATAGATGACAAACTTTAAAAAACAAGGAAAAACGACTCACTTGTTTGCCAAAAAATGAGTAAAACAAGTGTGAGCAATAATTTTAACTTATGGTAAATAGTAGCCAAGCCGAACTAATAATTGAAGCAGGACGCACCGAAAAACAGTATTGGCAAGACTTGTGGAAGTATCGAGAATTATTTTATTTTCTAGCTTGGCGCGATATTTTAGTTAGGTACAAGCAAACAGCTATTGGGACATTTTGGGCATTAATCCGCCCGTTTTTAACAATGGTAGTATTTTCAATTGTGTTTGGTAACATAGCTAAACTACCGTCTAGTGCGCCCTATCTTATTTTAGTATCTGCGGCAATGCTACCCTGGCAATTTTTCTCTAATGCGCTGACAGAATGTAGCAATAGCTTAATTAACAACGCTAATTTAGTTTCTAAAATCTATTTTCCGCGCTTGATTGTCCCCACAAGTTCGGTAATTGTTAGCTTTGTAGATTTTCTCATCTCTGGGATGATCTTGTTAGCGCTGATGGCATGGTACAACTTTGTTCCTAGTTGGCGAATTTTGACATTGCCAGCCTTTATTATTATTGCTTTTGCGGCTTCAATGGGTGCGGGGTTATGGTTAGCAGCATTGAATGTCAAATACCGCGATTTTCGCTATATTGTGCCATTTATCGCCCAATTTGGTATATACATTTCTCCAGTAGGTTTTAGTAGTAGTCTTGTGCCAGAAAAATGGCGCTTACTATATTCAATCAATCCAATGGTGGGAGTAATTGATGGCTTTCGCTGGGCAATTTTAGGTGGAGAAGCCAAAATATATTTACCAGGGTTTATACTTTCTACCGGACTCGTAGTATTGTTATTCATTAGTGGAATCTGGTACTTCCGCAAAACCGAACGCTCTTTTGCTGATGTGATTTAAGCGACAAATACAAAAATGTCAGATACAGTAATTCGAGTTGAAAATTTAAGCAAAAAATATATCCTAGGTCAGCAAAAGCAGGAGCGGTACACAGCATTACGAGACGTACTAGCTAACACAGCAAAGTCTATTAGTCGTCAGGTATTAAATCCTTTTGCTAAAAAAGCACCGCTCCCAGACTTAGAAGAATTTTGGGCATTAAAAGATGTATCATTTGAAATTAAGCAAGGCGATCGCGTTGGGATCATCGGTAGAAACGGCGCAGGGAAATCAACCTTGCTTAAAGTCCTCAGCCGGATTACTGAACCAACAAAGGGACGCATTTCTATTAAAGGTCGCGTAGCCAGCCTTTTAGAAGTAGGGACGGGATTTCACCCCGAATTAACCGGACGAGAAAATATTTATCTCAACGGTTCTATTTTGGGAATGAGCAAGTTTGAAATTAAAAAAAAGTTTGATGAAATAGTTGCTTTTGCCGAAGTAGAAAAGTTTTTAGATACACCAGTAAAGCGCTATTCCTCTGGTATGTATGTCCGCCTTGCTTTTGCTGTAGCAGCGCATTTAGAACCGGAAATTTTAGTAGTAGATGAAGTTTTAGCAGTGGGAGATGCTAAATTTCAAAAAAAATGTT
>JACCVJ010000256.1 GCA_013698215.1 Tatlockia sp.
CTAAAGTGCCAATTTTGGGTGACATTCCTTTATTAGGTGCATTATTTAGAAGCACCAACAGACAAAATCAACGCCAAGAAGTAATTGTCTTGCTCACTCCCCAAATTCTTGATGATTCTGAGCGCAGTAGTGCGGGTTTTGGGAATTATAACCCCGGTGCTGATGCTCGTCAATTGCTAGAGCGCAGTCGTTTGGGTAAGCAAATAAAAGAAGTCAAGTTTACCAAATAATTAGTAATACAAAAGTTGCTAGAGGAGTTATTTTTTCTAGCAATTTATTTGCAGCCTAAACTCTCCCTCGTTGCTATCTCCGTGACTGGGTTTGTCCCCGTAGCGCGATCGCACAACAAACTTACTTGGTATCTATCGATCAACGCATTGCTAAAGTCTGCGCCTGTAATATCCGCGTCAAAAAACCGAGAGCGAGTTAAGGTTGCGTCAGTGAAAATGACATTTTTCAAGTTGGCATTATCGAAGGTTACGCGATCTACTAATGCACCCGAAAGGTTAGCCCCTTCTAGGTTTGCACCTAGTAAAACGCCTTTAGTCATAATTGCATTAGTCAAATCTGCACCTTGAAAATTTGCCCCCCGCATCTCGGCGGCGACAAACACCCCACCAACTAAATTAGTGTGGGAAAAATCGCGGTTTTGTAAATTGGCGTTGTTGTAATTAATAGTATTATCTTGGGCTAACGCTGGTTTTGCAGCTATCAGTACCCATAAACAAGCAATACTTACGATTAAAATTAGATTGAGCAAACGTAACAAAGCTTTTTTTAAGCGAGGGAAGTTAAAAGTATCCCCAGAAAATATAAGAATTCGCATTTTGGTTAAAAACATAATGTTGCTGATTAGATGTATGCATTTTGGTGTAGAGACGTTGCAATGCAACGTCTCTACATTGGGTTTGAAATCATGCAAAATTATTTTCATACCTGAATTCAGCAACGCCAAAAACATAACTAATCGCGCCAATCTTTACCTAAACGCAAAGTTAAATAAGAATCAAGATCCCCCGTTGCGGCTACTTCTACCTTACCTAAGCCCAAAACTTTTTGTAGCTCGGTAGCTGAAGTCAAGTCACCGCGCTGTACGACAATTTCTGTTTGCGCTAATTGGTCTGACCAATCGGAACTTACATAAACATTTTCTAAGCCTTGAGCTTTAAGCTTACTTGCCACCCGACGGCTTAAACTGGGTTGACCAGAAGCATTTTGTACAGCAATTTTCATTGTAGAGAGCGATCGCACTTCGGGGGTACTCAGAACTTTTGCCCCAAAATACTCGCTCATTACTCGATCTTGACTAGAGGGATCGAGCCAATAACTACTAGGATCTAAACTAAGCGAACTAAGAAAGCCTGGTAACATAACCATTTGCAGATTTTGAGCATCTAACTTAGCCCCAAAATTGGCAAGGGTTAACATTTCCTTCGGGCTGAGGTTAGTATCGACATAATTTTGGACGACGCTAATAATTTGCGGTAAACGCGCCATAATTGCCGGATTTGTCAGCCGATTTTTTAAAGCTTTAATTAGCAATTGCTGCCTTTGCACCCGTCCCAAGTCGCCATTTTCTTTGTCTTGGAATCGAGCAAATTGTTGAGCTTCATCACCAGTTAAAGTTTGCCAGCCTTTTTCAAGATCGATAGTTAACTTTTGGCTAACATCTTGGTAAGACATTGGTTGAGGAACAAATACTTCTACTCCGCCTAAAGCATTAACTAATTCTCGCAGTCCTTCCGGGCGGAGGAGCAAGTAGCGGTCAATGGGTACATTATTTAAACTTTTACTTACTACCCGCGTTGCTGTGGCTACACTACTAGCATTTGCCAGCGATATTTGTCCTAAGCCAATTTCTGGTAAAACTACCATGCTAGAGCGAGGAATTGATAGAACTTTAATTAACTGAGAGTTAGGATTTATCCGCAGCAATAAAATTGTGTCGCTATTTGCTGTCATAGCTGACTGAGAAACATCGCCTTTGTTTTCCCCCACAGGATCGATACCCAAAACTAGAATATTTACGGGTCTTGCTATTTGGTATTGATTGGCAATGGGTACGGCAATATTACCGTGTTTGCTTAATAATTCTGCCAATTGTTGCTCTTGACTTAAAGGCGCGCGATCGCTCCATATTGGGGTAAGTAGCGCCGCATTACCTCCTAGCAACACGCAAAAGGTAATTAAACACGTCCAAGATAGCAAGGGATTTTTGCGCCAAGTTAGCAATAGACGATAACGCAACGTTTCTAAGCTGTGTTTAACCAATTGGCGATCGAGACGACGAACCGATGAATTATATGTTCTTTGGACTCCCTTAACCACAACTATTCTCCCCAAAAGCGATCGCACTACAGGTATAGTAATGCAAGCTGTTAATATTGCCACAGGTAAAGTAAACTATCCTTGCAAATCGTGGCAATAAATTAACTATGACTAGCTCTATGATTCCGGTAATTTTAGCTGGTGGTAAAGGCGAACGTTTTTGGCCCCTCAGTCGCACGCATCGCCCCAAGCAATTTTTAAGTTTGGACGGTAGCGGCAAAAGCTTACTCCAAGCCACCGCCGAGCGCTTGCTACCCCTTTCTGGAGGGTGGGATAGAATGCTTGTCGTCACATCTGTTGCCTTAGCTGAGGGAGTCAAAGAGCAGCTACCACAATTACCTCACGAGAATATCCTCGCCGAGCCTGAAGGCAAAGACACCGCCCCCGCCGTTGCTTGGACGACTTTAGAAATTGCCAAGCGCTACGGGGAAGATGCGATTGTAGGCTTTTTTCCGGCTGATCCTTGGATTGAAGATCCCCTTAGTTTTCAGCATACTTTACGCTCGGCGGTAGAATTAGCGGCAACGGAAAATGCGATCGCAACTTTGGGTGTAAAGCCAACTTACCCTTCTACAGGCTACGGCTACATTGAGCAAGGAGAACAAACCGCGACTTTTGGCGGTTTACCTGTTTATCGCGTCAATCGTTTTACTGAAAAACCCGATCGCCAAACCGCCGAATCATTTATTGCGACTGGGCGCTTTAGCTGGAATAGTGGGATGTTTGTTTTCAAAGCAGGGGTAGTTATCACTGAACTATATA
>JACCVJ010000321.1 GCA_013698215.1 Tatlockia sp.
CACTGCTACAAACTGCTGCCAAAACAGCGTTGCAAATGGGTGATAAAAATGCCGCTACTGTATTGCAAACTAGCGCTACTAGGTTGCAAGCGGGAGAAGAATTGTCAGAGAGCGATCGCAAAAAAACCCGAATTGTCTCTAAAACTGTTTTGCAATGAGCGTAATTACTACGGCTTTTTTTGAGCCTTCCAAGTACCGCCATAGGCATAATGAGGGTTATTTTGCTTAACTATAGGCAAACAGAAGTCGCAGATAAAAAACCATTTCCCCGGTTCTTTGTCTTTAACTCTGTATAAAATTGGTACAGTTAAATTACACCTGTCGCAAGACTTTACTCTAATTTGACGTACCATCTTAAGCCAAAGCTGAGGCTTGAGTTTTGGCAAAAATCATTCTTCCGGCGGAGGTTTGTAAAGCGCTAGTTACAACAACTCGCACCTCTGCGCCCACAAAAGGACTACCTTCTTCTACCACAACCATTGTGCCATCTTCTAAGTAGCCAATACCTTGACTAGCTTCTTTACCTTCTTTAAGAATTTTGATGTCTATATTGTCGCCGGGGAGGTAGCTAGGACGAACGGCATTGACTAAATCGTTGACATTTAAAACCGGAACTTTCTGGACGCTGGCAACTTTAGATAGATTGTAATCGTTAGTTAGGAGCGTACCGTTGATATCTTGGGCGAATCTTACTAACTTGGCATCTACCGTCGGGATATCTTCGTAGTCTGTAGAGTTAATAATGATGCGTTCTGGGTAAGATTCTTTAATACGGTTGAGAATTTCTAACCCTCGCCGTCCTCGGACTCTTTTTAAATCTTTTGCCCCATCCGCTAGTTGCTGTAATTCTTGCAAGATAAACTGAGGTACTAAAATCTGCCCTTCTAAAAATCCCGTTTCTAGTAAAGCTTCTATACGACCATCAATAATACAGCTAGTATCTAAAACTTTGGTAATAGAAGGTTTGAGCGTCCCTTCAGCTACTAGCATAGATTCAACAGTATTGGGGTTAATGATCCGCAAAAAACTCCGTCCGTGAGTATCAGCTAAACTAATCCCTGAAAATGCTGAGATGAAACTACCAAGAATAGCAACTAAAGGTTTAATAAAAGCAAAGTCTTCAGGAACTGGCAGCAAAAATAGCGGCGCTAACATTAAGTTTGCGACCAGTAAGCCTGCTACTAAACCGATGGCGCGAGTTAGGAGAATATCTACAGGCATTTCTCTAACTTTGGTTTCCAAACGACGATAGGTAATTTGGAAACTCAAGCCGATTGCGCCGCCAATAACCGCGCCAAATACGCCAACGATCAATCGCAGCGCATCTTCGTTTGTAACTTGCTGTTGGACTGATATGGGTAATAATTCGAGGCTGTAGAAGCCAATTCCGGCTCCTGCTATGATAAATGAAAGGATTATAATTGCATCAAGCATGGTTTTAGCCACTTGAATAATTTGGTTGTAATTTCTGAATAGAAGATCGATCAACCAATTTGATATTGTTCTATGATAGTATTTTTACTCTTTTAAGCGTTGGTTAAAATGAGTATCGGCGTAAATATAAGTTATGGGTTTTTAAAAAAATCAAAAAACTTTTAATGTATTAGAGCAAAAATTGAACTATTAATTAAGTTTAAGCTTGGCGATCGCCAGTTAAATTAAGGTGTTAAGCGAATTAAAACAAGTTTTTGAGCCTCGAAGAGTAGAGATTCCTAGTTCCGCCTACGTGCATATACCCTTTTGTAGGAGACGGTGCTTTTACTGTGATTTTCCAGTAAAAGTGATAGGCGATCGCGTCAGGGGTGAAAACTCCCCTAGTATCTCTGATTATGTTCGCGCAATCAAGGGAGAAATTGCTACTACTCCAAATATCGGCAAACCGTTACAGACAGTATTTTTTGGCGGTGGTACACCTTCATTGCTGTCAGCAAATCAAATTACCCAAATTATAGAAAGTCTCGTTCAGCAATTTGGGCTATCTTCCTCGGTAGAAATATCGATGGAAATAGATCCGGGAACCTTTGATTTAGAACAGTTGCTTGGCTATGTCAAAGCTGGGATAAACCGGGTGAGTATGGGAGTACAAGCATTTCAGCAAGAGTTATTACAAGTTTGTGGGCGATCGCACTCTGTTGATGATATTTGGCGATCTATAGAGATAATTCGCTCTGCAAACGTAGCAAGTTTTAGCTTAGATTTAATTTCTGGTTTACCACACCAAACGTTAGAGCAATGGCAAGAATCCTTAGCAACGGCGGTAAAAATTGCCCCAAACCATATTTCTATTTACGATTTAACTATTGAGCCAGTTACAGCTTTTGGCAGGTATTATAAACCAGGAGTAGCGCCGCTACCCACTGACGAACTCACAGCCCAAATGTACCGTCAAAGCCGGGAAACACTCACCGCCGCAGGTTACGAACATTACGAGATATCTAATTATGCTTTTGCCGGGTATCAATGCCGCCACAATCGAGTTTATTGGGAAAATCGCTCTTATTATGGCTTTGGTATGGGTGCAACTAGCTACCTAGAAGGACAGCGCTATACAAGACCCCGCAAGACTACCGAATACTACGACTGGGTAGGAGAACTCGTGGCAGCTTGTGGGGTTATAGATTGCCCGTCAACGCCTGTAGAGGAGATGTTGTTAGAAACGCTGATGTTGGGGTTGCGTCTTCAAGAAGGGGTAAATTTATCAAGTTTAAGTCAGTTATTTGGTGTCCCTATAGGGGAAAAAATCGAGCAGTGTTTGCAACCTTACCAAAAGCAAGGTTGGATAGAATTTGTAACTAGGGAAAGGTTTAAATATGCCAGGTTTACCGATCCTGAAGGTTTTTTATTTTCTAATGTGGTCTTGGCGGCTTTGTTTGAGCGGTTGACTTAGAGAAAAGTCTTGTTGTGGTAGCGATAGTTTTGATCCCCCCTAACCCACGTCAAAAAGCGGTCAGGTTCAGCTACACCGCTTTTTGACTCCCCTTAAAAAGGGGGAAAATATAGATTTTGTCTTTTTTAATAGGGATACAAAATTTGGTAGCGCCGATCGCTTGCTCGTTAGCTTAGAAAAATGCTGCTTGATGGCGAATTAAATTAAAAAATTCTTCGCGGGTTTTTTGCTCATCTTGAAAAACGCCTACCATTGCACTTGTAACTGTCCAAGAACCAGGCTTTTGTACGCCGCGCATGACCATACACATATGACTTGCTTCAATAACAACTGCTACTCCCTTTGGTTCTAAAACTGTTTGCACTGCTTCAGCAATTTGGCGGGTTAACCGCTCCTGCACTTGCAAGCGTCGAGAATACATCTCGACAATTCGCGCCAATTTGCTTAAACCTACTACTTTTTGATTGGGAATATAGGCAACATGAGTTTTGCCCATAAATGGCAACATATGATGTTCGCAGAGGCTAAAAGTGCTGATATCTCTAACCAGTACCATCTCATTATGCCCTTCATCAAAAATCGCTCCGTTAACCAAGTCTTCTAAAGATTGGTTGTAGCCGCTAGTTAAAAATCGCATAGCTTCAGCAACGCGCTTAGGAGTCTTCAACAATCCCTCTCGCTCTGGATCTTCTCCTACACCTAATAACAACGTCCGCACCGCTTCTCTCATTGGCTCATTGAGGTCTTCCGACGGCGGCTGTAAATTCGGTTCTTTACCGTTTTGAGTGTTGCGATCAGGTCTAGTCGAAACGTTAAGATTTAAAGAATTTTGTCCGTCCATAGATTCTCTCATGTCAGAAATTAAAGAAGATTCGGCGCGATCGCTACTAGGGTTCATTTATAAGCTTCCCGTACTGGGCATTAATGTCAATTCATCAATTACGGCACTCTTGGGCAATAGTGCTGTATGCAAAACTGATTGAGCGACGATTTGGGGCGTTAACATCGCTTTGCGGTCAAAATTTGATGCCAACGTATCCCATAGTTCTGTATCCACCGCTCCAGGACAAATAGCTGTAACTCTAATTCCGCGATCGCGTTCTTCGGCGGCTACAGTTTTAGATAAGGCAATTAATCCTGCTTTACTAACGCTATAAGCTCCCCAGCCGGGAAATGTCTGTTTACCTGCAATCGAGGCAATATTAATAATTGTCCCCCCACGACTTCGCATCGTTGGTAGTACGCCGACAATGCACTGAAATACACTTGTAAGATTGAGATTAATTACCATTAGCCAGTCTGCTAAAGGTGTTTCGCTCAACGTGCCAATGTAACCGATTCCGGCATTATTAACTAAAATATCAATGCCGCCAAAGTCTGAGGCAATTAATTGGATTTGTTCGCTTACCTGCCCAACTTCTGCCAAATCTAGCTTGTAAGCTTTAGCTTTTACTCCTGTAGCTGCGGCTGCGCTGGCAACGGAAGTTAATTTATCTATAGAACGCCCAACTAAAGCTACATCTATTCCAGCTTTAGCAAATTCTAAAGCTATTGCCTTGCCAATTCCGCTACTTGCCCCAGTAATTAACGCTTTAGGCTTACTCAAATTATTCATAAAGCTTTTTTACTTTCCTTGCGCCAAGTATTTTTAGTTTTGGCATAAACTGCAATCGTCAAGATAAATTCAATTACCTAAAACCATTAGTTGACTAAAAATGATCAAAAAGTAATAAAAATTTACATAACTTTACCAACTATACCACTTAGGGCAGACTTAACAAGAATCGGTGACTAATGGTGCAATTCTGAAAACTTCCCTAATTGGCGAAACTTTTGATAACGCATTTGTTTGCGATCGCTACTAGACAAAGCTGCTAATTCGTCTAAATTGTCTATTAAGGCGCTCTTGAGCGTTGCGGCGGCGGTAACAGGGTCAGAATGAGCGCCGCCGATGGGTTCGGGGATAATAAAGTCTATAATGCCCAGATTTTTTAAATCCCAAGAAGTAATTTTTAAAGCTACCGCCGCTTGAGGGGCTTTGCTGGCATCTTTCCACAGAATCGCCGCACAAGCTTCGGGAGTGGCGACGGTGTAAACCGAGTGTTCAAACATTAATAAGCGATCGCCCACTCCAATACCCAAAGCACCCCCCGATCCGCCTTCTCCAATCACCGTACAAATAATTGGCACATCAAGGCGGAACATTTCGCGCAAGTTGTAGGCGATCGCTTCTCCTTGTCCTTGGTGTTCCGCTTCAATACCCGACCATGCGCCGGGAGTATCAATAAACGTAATAATCGGCATCCCAAAGCGGTTGGCGTGATCCATCAGCCGCATGGCTTTACGGTAGCCTCCAGGGGATGCCATGCCAAAATTACGGGCAATATTATCTTTAGTGTCTCGTCCTTTTTGTTGTCCTAACATTACGACAGGACGACCTGCTAACCGCCCAACACCACCAACTAAAGCCGGATCGTCAAAGCCCCGGCGATCGCCATGAAGTTCTAGCCACTCGTCGCTAATAGCTTGAATATAATCAAAGGTACTAGGGCGGCGGGGATGACGGGCTAGTTGCAATCTTTGGGCGGGGGAAAGGCTACTAAAAATTTCTTGACGTAGGGACTTTGCCCGCGCTTCTAGCCGCCGAATTTCCTCAGACACATCAACGCCGTTTTCGGTTGCTAGCTCGCGGATTTGGTTAATTCGCAATTCAAGATCCGTTAACGGCTTTTCAAAGTCCAACAGTAGGGGCTTGCGCTCAGTTGTTGCCATTGCTTTATCTTTTTTGATCTGGATATTTTGACTAATAGCTTAAAAGCGGTTGAAATCCGTGCTTAATAGAAGCTGCGCCAATTTGCTCCATTTTTGCCACAGTAATTTGGTTGCGCCCCCAAGAAAAGTTGGTATGTATTTTTTCAAATTCCAACAGCATCGACTCGGCAAAACAGGCAAAAAGCTGACGTGTTGGCACATCCATCAGGTTGACGATGTGCATAATCCGCCAGTCAATATCTAAAGAATGCTCGACAATGCCACCATTTAAGACATGAACGCCGGGATGCTGTAGTTTAGTGCCTAAGTTTTTGGGATAACCGCCATCAATTAGCAAACATGGTTGCTTCAGCACCTTTGGATCGATTTCTACACCTTTGGGCATACTAGCAACCCAGACAATTATATCTGCTTGGGGTAAGGCTTCCTCTAAGCCCATAATTTTACCCCGTCCTAACTCTGATTGAAGTTCTTTTAAACGTTCTTGATTTCGCGCAATTAGTAGCAACTCTGCAACGTCTGTACGGCTTTCTAGCCAGCGACAAACCGCGCTACCAATATCTCCTGTTGCACCACAAATGGCAACAGTAGCTTTTGATAATTCAATTCCCAATTGTTTAGAAGCTTGTTCTACCTGACGGCAGATTATATATGCTGTATGAGTATTCCCGGTAGTAAAACGTTCAAATTCTAGCTTTATATTACGGACTTGCTTATTTTCTTGTAAATTAAAGTTTTCAAAAATGATTGAAGAAAAACCGCCTAAAGCTGTAATGTCAATCCCGTGCTTTTGGGCATGAGCCATCGCATTTAAAATTTTGCGCGTCGCGGCTTTAATCCGACGATTGGCAAGCATTTCTGGTAAAAAGCATGATTCTACATAGCGCCCTTCGATTTTTTGCCCGGTGATGCTAGTAACCGTAATATTATCGACAATTTGGGGCGGGGCGCTGCACCAAAAATCTAGCCCTTGATCGGCGTATTCAGGGTAGCCTAATTCTTTGGCTACTGATTGGGCGTGTTGCAAGCTGGTAAGGTGTCCGATTAGACCAAACATTAATTGCTTTATTAGACCTATAAATCCGGTCAAATTGGAGTAAGTGGATAAAAAAATTAGAGTAGCTCAACTATTATTGGGGCAATAGACAATTGCCCCTAAGTTATCTAAGCCGCACTCAAGCCGTAGGCTGATAGGCGCATGATGTCGCGCGTCGTGAAGCCAATATTGCTTAAAGCTTCACCGTACTGAATCATGAAGTCTTCAACCAAAGCTTCTTTTTCCATAGCGAGAACTTGGGCATCCCCGGCTACTTGATTGAGCATTTGCCAAACTATAGGTAGATTTTGGCGGTTGGCTTGTTCTAATTCAGCTTTTGCGGTTTCAAAGTTGTTTTTTAGCCAAACTTCGCCAAAGTTGAGATGGCTATATTCGTCTTTGACAACACCTTCAGTAATTTTGCGCGCAAAATCATCAGCAACGGGGATGTAGATGTTGTAAGCTGCGATCGCAAAACATTCAATAATTAGCGACTGAATCAGCAAACAGGTAACTACTCGTCCCTCTTTGGCTGCATCTTGAAAGTTTTGATGCAGGGAAGCAAAGAATAATTTGGCAAAGGGCAAATCTGGCGTTACCTTTAAGTTACGCGCGCAGGCTTCAAAGCCTTTTTTGTGGCGGCTTTCCATCTTAGACAAACGAATTAAATCGTCCTGATGTTCTGGCATCATTTGCGTAAGTGTGATGTAATTTTCGTGGGCTTCTTGTTCCCCTTCAATTACAATGGCGTTGACGCGGCTATAAGAATCCTTATAGACTTCGCTCTGAAAATCGAGTTCAGAGTTGGCAGCAAGTTGCTGCATAGGTCTATTCACTCCTATTTAACGTGAATTGGTGGACAGCATTATTGCGATGACTCCTACTTAGTTAAGAGTAAAAGTCACTGTGGTTAATTTAACTTAAACAAGGCACTATTCTAAATATTAACGTCCTAGGGGAAGAAGTCGCTCTTTACACCAGGAAAAACCTTTATTTAGATAAAAACTGATGGATAATGATAGTAACAAGCCTAAAGTCGAAAGGCTTTTCGACTTTTTAAGCTTATTTTTACTCATTATAGGAGCGCTCGTTGTCCTGTTACCTCTAGGCGTAGTGTTCCTTACATCTTTTACGCCCTCCAATACCCTAGGCAAATCAGCCCAAACAGGTTTGACTTTAGTTAATTATCAAGACGCTTGGAGACGGGGAGAGTTCCTGTTAGCTTTTGCTAATTCTACTTTGGTGGCTTTGGCAGTTACAGGCTTACAAATTATTACTTCAGCGTTAGCAGGCTATGCTTTAGCAAGGTTAAAGTTTCGCGGTAGGCAAACTTTGTTATTGATTGTATTGGCAACGCTCGTAATTCCGTTTCAGTTATTAGTAATTCCTATATTTTTAGTTTTGAAATGGGGACACTTAATTAATACCTATGGGGCGCTAATTTTGCCTACGGCGGTAAGTGGTTTTGGGATCTTTTTAATGCGGCAATATTTTCAAACTATACCTGTAGAATTAGAAGAAGCTGCCGCTATAGATGGCGCTAATCGCTGGCAGATATTATGGCGAGTTATGCTACCGCTATCGCGTCCGGCTTTGGTAACACTATTTTTATTTACATTTATTGGCGAGTGGAACGACTTATTTAAACCTCTAGTTTTTACTACCAAACCGCAATTAAAAACGGTACAACTAGCTTTAGCAGAGTTTCAAGAACAGTTTACTAATAATTGGCCCTTATTGATGGCGGCAGTGGCGACTTCAACCATCCCAGTAATTTTAATATTTCTAGTTGGGCAACGTCAATTTATGCGCGGGGTTGCTACTACAGGTATTAAAAACTAAGATTGGGTAGTAGTTTCTTGAATTTGCAGGCGAATAGTGCGATCGCTATTTTCCCCTAATTGAATCTCCATTACTTCCCCGGTTAGTTGCTCTAGACAAGTTAAAAGACTGCGTAAATTGGGGGTACTTGCTCCTGTATCTACATACAATCTATCCGATAAGCTGCCGATCCGCTTCCAGGTAGTATAAAGTTTAGCGATGGTTTGTTCTAACTGCGATGCTTGATTAACTAAGTCCGCCGCCGTATTAATGCAGCCTAGTCTTAAAGCTTCTTCTAACGCCTGTTCTAAATCTACCGCACCCTGATCAAATACTTGGACACTGGTAGCTGCTTCCAGGTATTTTGCTAAGTATTTGGCTTCGGAAGTAACTTGCTTAAGAGTTTCTATATCGGGTTTTTGAGCAATTTCTTGGCGCAAAATTGTTTGATGAGACTCTGGCAACTTCTCAATTTCTCTGACTAAAGGCGGTAAATAGCGGCTGGGTAAAGTGCGATCGTTGATTTTTTCTTTTACGCTATCGGGGACTAAATCGGAAGACATCGCCGTCCATTCATCGGCAATTTGACGGACTTCTCGGCGGGTAATGCGATCGCCATTTTTAGCTGCATCGGTAACTAATTGCTGTACTTCTGGATCGGCTTTTGCTGTCTCCATAAAGGCGCGTTTGCTAAAACACCTCACCGCCGCCGGATCTAACTGTCCTTCTGCCATTAAGGTATCAGCACTGTTGGCTAAGGCGATGATTGCGTAAGCTTGACTCTTACTAATTTCTCGTGTTTTAAGCCAGTCAAGAAAACCACTCCCACGAGCATCACCATGTTTTTTTTCGCGATCGCGTACAGCACGTAAAATTCGCCCCCGCCAAATCTCCGTTTGCAAATCAAAGCGATCGCATACTTGCCAAGCGCTATCAATTTGCTGTTGAAAATCTAATTCAGGGATCTCCTCATCTTCTGGATCGGGCAATTGAAAAGTTAGATCCACTGGTTCAGATAGTACCGCAGCAAGGTCTGTGGGAGTTTGGGATGATGAAACCATAGAAAGGACTTCGCACTTATTACAGACCGATTATTATTGCATGATTCGGCTGGTTATCCCCGATAGATTTGCCTAAAAATCTGTGGAGTTAAGTCTTTTATGATGTATCTTGTTAGCTCGCAAAGCAGCCGTGGAACAGTTAAGACTTATGAGAGTTTTTTTAGCAAACGTTGAACACCTTGAATCGCTGTCTATATTGTTTGACCAATATCGTGTTTTCTATCAGCAAACTTCAGATATTGATAGCGCGAGGCTATTTTTGATAGAGCGATTTGAATGTTGCGACTCGACTATTTTTGCTGCAAGAAGTCGCGATCAGATTGTGGGATTTACCCAGCTTTATCCTAGTTTTTCCTCTGTATCCATGAAACGAGTTTTGATTTTGAACGATTTATTTGTTACTTTTTCACACCGAAATCAAGGCATAGCTCGTTCACTTATGGCGATCGCAAGGCAGTACGCTGAGGAAACCGGAGCAATCCGTATAGGTCTTTCAACACAGCAAAGCAATCATGTGGCGCAAGCGCTGTACGAATCATTAGGGTATGAGAAAGATGAGGTGTTTGATCATTATTCGTTGCGCTTGCAGTAAATCACGGCACTTTATCAGTAATTGAAATTTGAGTAGGACAAGTTAAATTCACTACTTATCGAGGAATTCGCTGTTGCAAGTCTTGCAAAGTCCCCGCTAATTGGCTTAGTTGACGATAAGCACGCTCTAAAACTTCCCCTTCAACTTCGACTTCTGAAGTAGGATAGTTTTGAATTATCTCAATTAAGCTAATAGTATTTCGACTATTTTGACCGCTACTATCTGGGTAATCCCGGCTTGCAGATAAAATTAATGCCGCTCTTAATGCTTGCCGATCAGCCGTGCGTGAAGGTGTATGTATTGCTTCACTAATTTGATCGAGGACAACATTGCCAACCGGGCTATTTAGTACCCGGTCTAATAATCTTATATTAACCGCTACAGGTTGAGTTAAATATTGGCGAATTACTTTCGGGTTTTGCTTTGCCAAAGCTAAATTAACTCGCAATGATGTAGATAATTCACCAGTTTGGGCAAAATTTGTTAGCTCTTTAACAGAAATTGATGATCGGAAGATGCGGTACTTCAGTACCACTTGTTCTGCTGCAAAAGCACTCCCGCTAGATAGAGCGATCGCCAGAATTGCTGTTAAAGCTAAGCCTCGACGGAGAAATGATGACAAAAATGGCATTTATTAACACGCTCAACA
>JACCVJ010000288.1 GCA_013698215.1 Tatlockia sp.
TGGGTAGATATGGAGATGCGTTTTGCCGCTACCGCTCGTAATGGCGACACCGTACAAACTGGGCGCGAAACTTTTGGCTCTCGCAAGGCTTACGAAGACTTAACGAATTTGGAATCGCAAGTTTTTAGTGCAGCCACAAGAGCCGTTGCAGCGCTATCTTTGCCAGCCGTTAAAGGTAATACGTACACCGTAGTTATCGATCCAATTTTGACGGGTTTATTTGTTCATGAAGCTTTTGGTCATCTTTCCGAGGCTGATATGGCTTACGAAAACCCCGATTTGCTCGAAGTTATGAGCCTAGGACGGCGCTTTGGGCCCAAAGAACTGCAAATATTTGATGGTGCGGCTCCTCCAGGTCATCGCGGCAGCTTTTTTTATGACGATGAAGGTACGCCTGCAACTACAACGCAACTAATTGAAGATGGCGTATTGGTGGGTAGGTTACATTCGCGGGAGACGGCGGGGAAGTTAGGCGAAGCGCCTACGGGAAATGCTCGGTGTCTTAATTATCACTATGCGCCCATTGTCCGCATGACTAATACTTGGATCGAGCGGGGGACAACGCCTGTAGCTGATTTGTTTAGCGACATTGAAGAAGGGGTTTATGCGAGTAATTGGTTAGGAGGAATGACTAACGGCGAAATGTTTACCTTTAGCGCTGGGGAAGCGTGGATGATTCGCAACGGACAGATAGCGGAGCCTGTAAAAGACGTTACGTTGTCTGGGAATGTCTTTCAAACTCTGGCAGATATTGAAGGGATAGGAGACGATTTTTACTGGGATGAATCCGGCGGTTGTGGTAAAGGTGGACAAAATGGGCTTCCTGTGGGTTGCGGCGGCCCTAGTTTGCGGATTCGGGATGTTGTAATTGGCGGAGAAGCGGAGGATTAAGCATTGCTATATCTACTTGGTTGTACAGAAATTCTTGGCTAGAGGAGTTGTCTAAAATTAAACTAGCGCGATCGCATTTTTCCTTTAGGGGCATTTGGCTACTAATTCTAGCTTGGGCGGCTTCTAAGCTTAAGCTTTCGCGCTGCATTAATCTTGTTAGTTGCTGGGATGGGTGGCAATACACTACCCAAATTTCGGTAACTAAATCTGTCATTGCAGCTTCAAATAGTAACGGGATAACAAGAACTATTGACTCTGCTGGGGATTTATCAATTTCTTGTACAAAAGCATCGCGCACGAGAGGATGAATTTGCTTTTCTAACCACTGACGCTCATGGATATCGTCAAAAACAATACTTCCTAGCTTTTGCCGATTTAAACTACCATCGGCTAACAATATATTTGCACCGTAACGAGAGGCGATCGCATTTAGGGCTATAGAACCAATTTCAACGGCGTTTCTAGCGTAAATATCCGCGTCCAAAATTGGTAAGTTATAAGTCTCTAAATACTTACTGGCGGTGCTTTTACCCGTGCTAATTCCTCCGGTTAGCCCAATTAAGCGACGATTAATATTACTTTTCCTCTGCCCATTGGACAATTGCAGTAGTTAATCCTTCTAGAGTATATTCTGTAGCTTCTACGTCAACTTTTTCTAGCAATTGCTGACAAGTTTTTGAAGTTTGCGGCCCAATAGAGGCAATACAAATACGTTCTAAATCAACTCCTCCCCAAGCTGTTAGAAGTTGATGAAAGCATTTGACAGTTTTTGAACTAGCAAAGGTTAGCACGTCTACCGTACCCTGTTTTAATGCTTCTAAAGCAATGGGATCGAAGCTATCAAAGCACGTAGATTGATAAGCAGCTACTTCGACTACTTCTGCACCCTTAGCGCTTAATTGCTGAACTAAAACTTCCCTTCCCCCACTTTCTACCCTAGGAAATAGCACTTTTTTACCTTTTAAGGGTTCGGGGAAATCACTTGCGATCGCATCGGCGACAAATTCCGAGGGGATAAAGTCGGGCTTTAAGCCATATTGTTTAAGAACTTGGGCAGTTTTTTCGCCAACTACAGCAATTTTTACCCCAGCTAAAGCACGAGCATCTTTATTTTGAGTTGCCAACCGCTCAAAAAAATAATCTACCGCATTAGCAGAAGTTAGAATCAACCAATCGTATTCTAGTAAATGTGCGATCGCCCGATCTAATGCTTCCCAACTAGCAGGCGGGATAATAGCAATAGCTGGCATTTCAATAACTTTAGCGCCTTGTTGCTGTAATAATTGGCTAAATTGGCTAGATTGTCCTACCGAGCGCGTGATTAAAATTGTTTTTCCCTTAAGGGGGAGCAATGAAGGTTGAAGATAGGTGCGTAACTTGACTACTTCGCCAATTACCATCACTACAGGAGTTAAAGAAATTTCTGTAGTTTGGGCAACAATATGGGCTAAATCGCTTGTCCATACTCGTTCTTGGGGAGAACTAACCCAACGTGCGATCGCAATTGGTGTTTGCAACGATCTTCCATGCCTTTCTAATTGAGCGACAATCTCTGCTAAATGTTGCCCTCCCATCAAAACTACTAAAGTGTCAATGCGCGCCAAAGCTTCCCAGTCTAATTCGTCTGGCTCGTGAGCCGTAAACACAGCAAAACAACGACTAAGCACCGGATCGGTTAGGGGAATGCCCAATAACAAAGGAGCCGCCAAAGCTGAGGATATTCCCGGTACTACTTCAAAATCGCAATTACTAGCTTTAAGTGCCGTTATTTCAGCAGTGCAGCGCCCAAAAATAAACGGATCTCCACTTTTGAGCCTGACTACTTGTTTACCAAGCTGACAATGTTCTACCAATAACTGATTAATCTCGATTTGCGGCGTGCTACTTTTTCCAGCGCGTTTACCCACATCAATTTTGTGACATTCAGGCGGTACTTGCTGCAACAGGTGACTATCAACCAAGGCATCATAAACTAACACCTCAGCTTTAAGTAGTAGTTGCTGCGCTCGAATAGTTAAATAATTAACATTTCCTGGCCCCGCACCGACTAAATAAACTTTCCCCCTCCCCTGCGCCATAACAGACAACATTTATTTTTAAAATCCCATGGCTTTAGCAACAGCCTGAAGTTGTGGATCGATACCTTGCTGAAAAGAGTTTTGACTGTGTTTAATGGCTGTATCAGGATCTTTTAACCCATTTCCTGTCAAAACGCAGACAACTTTTGCTCCGGTGGGAATTTTGTCTTTAACCTTTAGCATTCCTGCTACCGAGGCGGCGCTGGCTGGTTCACAAAATATACCTTCCTCCGATGCCAACAATCGATAAGCATCTAATATTTCCTCATCGGTAACAGCATTATACTCACCTTGGCTTGCTTCTTTAACTGCGATCGCTTTAAGCCAATTTGCCGGATTGCCAATTCTAATTGCTGTGGCTAAAGTATCGGGATTTGCTACGGGTTTTCCGGTAATTAAAGGCGATGCTCCCGCCGCTTGAAAGCCCATCATCCGAGGCAGGCGAGTACATTTAGAGGCGGCATGATATTCACAAAATCCCATCCAGTAGGCTGTAATATTTCCCGCATTTCCTACCGGAATACACAGCCAATCAGGAGCATCCCCTAAAACCTCCACCACTTCAAAGGCGGCGGTTTTTTGCCCTTCCAAACGGTAAGGATTGACCGAGTTTACCAGTGTTACCGGGTAATTAGTCGCCATCTCCCGGACTATTTCTAGCGCTTGGTCAAAATTGCCTTTAATTGCCAATACCTCGGCTCCGTATAGCAATGCTTGAGCCAACTTACCCAAAGCTACATAACCTTCAGGAATCAAAACAAAAGCGCGCATTCCCCCGCGTTTGGCGTAGGCGGCGGCGGCGGCGGAGGTATTTCCGGTACTCGCACAAATTACTGCGGTTGCTCCGGCTTCTTTTGCCTTAGAAATTGCCATAGTCATACCCCGATCTTTGAAGCTTCCAGTCGGGTTTAAACCGTCATACTTTGCCCAAACGCGCACCTGTCTACCGATGCGATCTTGGATGGCTGGCAGGGGAATTAAAGGCGTATTCCCTTCTAAGAGGGTGATAACAGGGGTTTTATCAGTTACAGGCAGGTAAGGACG
>JACCVJ010000326.1 GCA_013698215.1 Tatlockia sp.
CGCCAGTTAATACAGAAAATTCTTTGCCAAAGCCACCTATCAACGAACTAACCAAGTTATCAATGTCTGGCTTCAACTCTGGAAACATTGCTTCTAAAGTAGCAATATTTTGACTTGGCTCGCTCGCTGTAGGATCGTTACTTATAAACCAATTGCCATTACCAATAATTACGTTGTTGTCGGTAAATAGCCAATTTCCGTTACCGATGACTACATTATTATTGCCAAAACTCCAATTACCATTACCAAGGGTGGAATTATCGCTACCAAAACTCCAATTACCATTACCAAGGGTAGAATTATCGCTGCTAGAGTCCCAGTACCAATTACCGTTACCAATAGTTGAGTTGTAACTTGCTGAGTCTCGAAGCCAGTTGCCATTACCGATAGTAGCGTTGTAACTTGCTGAGTCTATATTCCAATTACCATTACCGATAGTGGCGTTGTTACTACTCAAGTCCCAATTGCCTGTACCGATGGTGGCGTTGTTGCTACCAAAGTTTTGATTTTCTGCGAAAGGGTTTTCACTATTGGCAAAAGGATTTCCACCACCAGTAAAAAGATTAGAAATATCACCATTGGCAAAAGGGTTTTTACCATCCGCAAAAAGATTAGAAATATCACCATTGGCAAAAGGGTTTTTACCATCCGCAAAGAGATTAGAAATATCACCAGTAGTTAGAGGACTACCGCCACCATCGAACGGATTGCTACTACCGCCGCCATTGGTATAAGGGTTATTGCTACCATTACCGACAAAAAAGTTGCTAATGCTGGGTTCATTACTTGCCATAAGTAATAATTCGCTTATTTGTAATATGGAGATTTAAAAAAGCCAAGATTAAAAGGACAAAGTATAAACATTTTGAAAGTTCATTATGTGCCTTTTAATCCTGAGTGCGATCGCGTTTATCGCCTTTATTTGTTAAAAACTTTTGCTGTCCGTCGCCCGTGTTGCTTGAATTTAGCTGCTGCAATGCCTAAACCTATTACAGCTAGACCCAATATGGATGAAGGTTCAGGAACTGGAGTACTCGAACCACCAGTTGGCAATCCTTCAGGACTATTACCACCAAAAGCAGGTATGTTACTACTAGAAAATGTTGTGGGGTTCACACCGCCAGCAAAGGTATTCCAGAAGTTATCACCAGCGAAGGGATCGCCACCATTACCCAAGGGACTACTGCTTGCTGGCAAATTAACGTTCCCAAAAATATCATCTACTGTGAGCTTACTACCGTCAGCTTTTTCGATATCTAACAACGGAGCAAAAGGAGATTGACTTATTAATGCATTTGAGTCTTGAGTATTTTCACCAGTAGTTGGGTTAGGGCTTCCACCACCAACACCTGCGGGAGCGCCAGTGCTTCCACCACCAAAGCCTGCGGGAGCGCCAGTGCTTCCACCACCAAAGCCTGCGGGATCGCCAGTGCTTCCACCACCAGTAGAACTTACTGGACTGCCACCACTACCACCGCCGGAAGGAGCGCTACCTGAGATGTTAGAAGGGTTTACACCACCAGCAAAAATGTTCCAAAAGTTGTCACCAGCAAAAGGATTGCCACCGTAGGGCGAGTTTGGATCAAAATTAGCGCCACCACTAGGACTATTGTTACCACCTGGCGCGCCAACGTTACCGAAAATATCTGTTACTGTGAGGTTATTCCCATCAGCACCTTTGATATCCAACAAAGACCCAAAGGGAGATTGTCTTAGCAATTCGTTTAAGTCTTGAGTATTGCTGCTAGTGGTTTGAGTATCAGCCATTTGTTTGACTCCTATGAGGTTTAATTTCAAAATTTGTATGTACAGTCAACTTGCAAACCTGGGCTTGCAAGTTGACTTGTAAGCAGTAAATCTGCTCTGAAAGAAACCTTGGCGAGGGAAGCCTAGCGACAAGACACCCTTGGGTATGCTCCTTTGGTTAAGCTTTTACGCTTTAAATGCTTTTTGCTTTTGGCGTTGCTTTAATTTGAGAGTTAACGCACCACCACCCAAAAC
>JACCVJ010000340.1 GCA_013698215.1 Tatlockia sp.
ACTACTTTGCTACCTGCGGGCATTAAAATTGTGCCATTACTGGTGACAACATTTTGTGCCACAGTTAGCGTTAAAGGTGCAGTTTCTTCTTTTGTGACCAAAATTCGCTCGGCTTGGTCATACTTGACAGGAATAGTAGTTCCTGAAGGAATTGTAATCGCTTGGGGTGTGGTGGGAGTAGTGTGTGGGGTTTGTCCGACAACGTAAGCTGAATTAATTGCCGATACTTGCCCCGACTCTACCAAAGCTTGGTAGATAAAGGCTGCTACCTCAGCGCGGGTTGCTGTGCGCGTAGGGTTGAGAAATTTAATATTGGGATAGTTAACAACAATCGCCCTTTCTGTTGCTGCTGCGATCGGATTACGAGCATAACTAGAGATGCTGTTATCGTCGTTGTAGTATTGGCTCAGAGTATTTGAATTGTTTGAGTTGTAATCTAAACCACTAGCCAAAGATACTAAAACTTGTTCGCGGGGAATATTTTGTTCTGGTTGAAAACGATTTCCTGGATAGCCAGAAAGAAAGCCTGTTCTATAGGCTTCTTCAATTGCACTAGATGCCCAATAGTTTGAGGGAACATCAGTAAAATTGATAGCGCTGCGTTCGGGACTTTTTTCAAAGGCTTTACGGACAATTGCCGCAAACTGAGCGCGAGTTACGTTTTGATCGGGGCGGAAACTACCATCAGGAAACCCGGCAATGATATCGCGTCTTGAAAGTTCGGCAATAAAAGAACTTGCCCAGTAATTGCTAGATACATCGTTAAAAGCTGCGTTTTGAGCAAAAACAGGCGCAGACATAAATGCTGGGGCAATACTACCAGCGCTAAGAGCGATCGCCATAATTCCGGCGGTTTTTGCTTGCAAGCGATTTGAAAAAATAGCCATTAGTAAAGATTCCTCTTAAGAAGTTTATTAACTGTTTTCTTAATTACTTAGATTCAGTAGAGTGTATATTGTTCCTATTTTTTCTACTTATATAGACGTATTTATTTAAGGTTTCAAAATTGCAACTATGGTAGTTTAAGGGCAAATTTAAGCGTAAACTGCCCTCCATGCCAGAAGACGAAATTTAAAATAATAAGTTGCTTTAGTAGCGATAAATAGTCTTATTTAAGTGATATTACTTAAATAAAATTGTAATAAACCAATTACTACTTCTGGCATTTCTAGATGAGGCAATACACCCGCGCCAGAAATGCCTTGGAGTTTAATGGATGACGGATTTAGTTGTGCCAAACGCCGCCCCAATTTAATATCTGTAAACTGTGCGGATTCTCCCCACAGCATGAAGGTAGGTGTAGTCAGGCGTTGAATATATAAAGACAAGTCAAAGTAAAGATCCCCCCGTAAAAAAGCTAAAGCGGCATAAATAGCGTTGGGCTGTTGGGCGGAAGCAAGATAAGCTTGGACTATTTCTGAGGAGATGCGGTGAGGATTGGCAAACAAAAATCGTTCAAGAAAGTTCCGCACCGCAATTTCATTTTCAGCGCCCAAAGTGTAGATTAAGCGATCAAGGAGCGGTGTATTGATAACTTGTAATGGTATTCTACGCCCCGCACCCTGTCCAAAATCATCAAACCCCGATGGAGAAACTAAAACTAAAGCTTTAAATAAATCCGGGCGGTTAATTGCGAGGCGAATAGTTAAAGCCGCCGTTAGAGAAGAAGCGACAACGATCGCGGGAGGCGTACAAATTTGGGCAATAAATTCAGCAATAGTCGTGAGGTAATCGTCAACTCCGTAATCGCGCACTGGATGATCCGATTCTCCCCAACCAATTAAATCTGGCGCAATAACACGGTAGTTGTAAGTAAATGCTGGGTAAACTTTAGACCATTCGTAAGCGGAAGCCCCACCGCCAAAACTATGTAGAAATATCAATGGGGGTAATTGCCGTTCTAAGGAGGCTACGGGGCTGTAGTAGACCATTTTCCCTAAAGATGTATCTACGGCTTGTTGGATAAAGCTAGGAGGTTGAAATTGCAGCATGGTGGGAGGAATATTTGTAGTAAACAGATTGGAAATCGCAAATAAAGCAATTTCAGAAATCGCCATAGGTTCTACGCCAGTTTTCGGCTTGCTGAAACTTGATTTTGGCAGACTGGGCGGCTTGTTTATCTTCAGGGCGATCGCCTACAAACAAGATTTTGCCTGCATTGTGTATTTCCATCACTAGCAATAGCATTCCGGGGTTAGGTTTGCGAAAGGTTCCCGATAGCTGATGTTTGTTATAGTCGCGCACTTCTGTAGGTGTGACGCAGAAACATTTTTTTCCGGCAAAATCTGGGCAAAAGTAAACTTCTTCAATTTCTGGAAGGAGAATCATTGTTTGCTGTTGTTCTTTGACGCAGCTAGTTAGGGATTTTTTACCCGCCGCCACCCCTGCTTGATTGGTTACAGCTACTATTTTCCAGCCTTCGTTGGCAAAATAGGCGATCGCGCCTTCCGCCCCTGGGATAATTTTTTGATCTCCCGGATGTTCGATAAACTTGTTGTCAGAACGAGGCGATCGCACTGTTCCATCTAGATCGACAATTAAAAGATTTCCAGTGTTAATCGTTTCTATATTTTCCTGTTCCATCGCT
>JACCVJ010000358.1 GCA_013698215.1 Tatlockia sp.
TACGATTGAACGTCCACCGAAGGTACAGCGCAATTCTGGAAATGCTAAGGCAGTTTGTTTCGCTTCACCTACGTTGTTAAGAGCAGTAACGAGCTTACCTTGTAACTGGCTGTGTTTCCCTTGAGGCATTGGTTTTTGGAAAATTTGACCTTTGATATACTCGCTATAGGGTTTAGTTTCTGGTAGTTTTAGAAACTCATCTAGGGTAATTTTTGTGGGTGCTTGTACCATAGTGCGATCGCCTCTTTGCTAATATGCTAAATTAAAACTTTTTTCATAATCCAGTTTTGAATGATATGTACGCCAACTTGCTCAAAACCTAGTTTTTGGTACAAGTGCAAAGCAGTATCGTTCGTTGGATCGCAACTTAAAGAAATTTGTTGATAACCATCGGCTTTTGCTTGTTCGATAAGATGGATTAATAAAGATTTTCCTAAACCTTTGTTTGGATATAGATTTTACTAATAGGTTGAATTTTATACAAATCTTTTTAGCTCACCTCATGCCTATAAAAAAAGTGAATATTGAATATCTAAGATAATTTTCCCCTTTTACTTCTTAATAATTACTCGAACACATAATTTAGATTTACGTCTCAACAAATACTGTAAAGACTTCAACAATTACCATTGCTTACTTGCGGTATTTCATACTTTTAGTTGGCTAAATCAAATCACCTGGTGAGAATGGATTTTTCTTTGGATTATTTAAAACTCCTCGCTATGTCTTTGCTCATGACAATTTGCACACAGAAGATCGCATTTATTTACTTCTTCAATAATAGAATCCCAAGATTTTACCGTGAGTAGATGCATGGTAAATAGCTTAGTATTTGGATCTCTGTGGTGAAAGTGGAATATACAAGCATTTTTACCGTTATACTCAATTCCACAGCTAAGGCATTTTCCTCCATTTAGAAGAACAAGTTTAACTTTGCGCTTGCGATGATACTGTTTTTTGTATTCCATCCTATGCGATCTATTTCTATGGTTCCACTCACGCTTAAACTGAGTAGGATCTTCATATTTCTTTATAGTATTGTGACCACTGATATATTTTCTAGGTCTACCATATTTATCTCGATCCTTGATGTTTGTTCCACAACCACAAGCACACTCAATCCAGGAAGCTTGCTCGTAGACTTTTTGATAATATTTTTGTTTACTTTCTTTACTGCTAGTAGTCATTGTATATTTCTATATCAACAAATATTGATTTAAACTATACTACCTCCTACATCTACTCTTTTTAGAAAGAACTTGCAATACTTTGTCATAATCGCATCAGTGGTAGCAACTACCGATCCAACCAATGCGCCTTTGCCTAGATGAACGTCTGGCATTAAAGCAACGTGCTTAAATAAGAAGGGCAAGAATGCGACATTTTTTGCCATTTGGGTTTCTTGTCCGCCCAAGGCATAATTTGCCCAAGAAAGTACGAGTTTAGGTGTAGATATATCTAAATTGTCAAACTTGTCTTAATCTAATTTGTCAGCTAGATGTTCATCCCATCCATTTTTTTGCATTTTTAGAAGTCTAGTTATCAACACGATACGAAACAAAGCTGCTAACTTTAAACGGTTGTTGATGGGCATTAATTGCCCTCTTGAAAATAAGCTATTTATTAGAAGTTAAACCTATAGCTTGGGAAACGGATGTTAACTGATGTTCTAACAATTTTTCCTGCAAACCGATTAAAATTCGCCGCACCATTAACGGCCCTTCATAAATCCATCCGGTGTAAACTTGCAATAAACTTGCACCCGCCGTTATTTTTTCCCACGCATCGGCGGCGGTAAATATCCCCCCAACCCCAATAATAGGCAGTTGTCCTTTAGTTTCCGAGTAAATAAACCGGATAACTTCAGTAGAGCGATTTTTCACAGGTAAGCCACTAATACCGCCATTTTCTTCATGTATAGATTTACCTGTAGTAGCAATAACTTGGGTTTGCAAATTATCACGGCGAATAGTTGTGTTTGTGGCAATGATTCCCGCAAGTTGCTGAACTTGAGCAACTTTTATAATATCTGCGATCGCACCCCATTCTAAATCTGGCGCAATTTTAACTAAAATCGGCACTCGTCCTTGGTTTTCTTGTTGCAAAGCATCCAAAATGGCGTTCAAACTTCCCGCATCTTGCAAGCTGCGTAATCCTGGAGTATTGGGGGAAGATACATTAACTACAAAATAATCTCCCCATTTTTGCAAAGCGCGAAAACTCCCTAAATAATCGGCGGGTGCGTCTGCTAAAGGTGTAACTTTAGATTTACCTAAATTAATCCCAATCGGAATTAAACTTTTAGCCGTTTTAAATCTCTCTGCTAATTGTGCCGCCATTGCGGTGCTACCGCAATTATTAAACCCCATGCGATTAAGCGCGGCTTTATCGACAGGTAAACGAAATAAACGCGGCTGAGGGTTTCCAAGCTGCGCTTGGAAGGTTACAGTACCTATTTCTGCAAAGCCAAACCCAAAACTCGACCACATTCCCGCCGCCAGTCCATCTTTATCAAATCCCGCCGCCAACCCCACAGGATTAGCAAATTCTAAACCCCACAGTTTTTGTTGCAAAGAATCATGGCTGAAGTTCAAAGACTTTGCTAATTGAGCTTTTACGCTTTGAGAAACAATATTTTTACTTTTGTCTAGTTTGACAAGGTTGCTGATTGTCTGCTTTTGCAACCATTCAGGATCGGTTTTTAAGCCAGAAAACAAAATTGGACTAACTACGGATTGATAAATATCCACTACGGAGAGCAAGTATAAATTCAGTTTTAGTCTAAAACTAAAAAGTAGACTTCAGCTATTAATTGCTCAAGTCTACTTACAAATAACTATTAACTTTATCAGCCGCCAGCCACCGCCGGAACTATGCTGACTTCATCACCCTCTTTTAGCGGGGTGTCTGTCCCTTCTAGAAAGCGGATATCTTCACTGTTGACGTAAAGGTTCAAAAAGCGCCGAGGTTGTCCGTTTTCGTCGCATAGACGCGCTTTGATACCAGGACAAGTTTGCTCTAAAGCTTCGATTAATTCAGAAATAGTTGCGCCATTACATTCTAAAGTGGCTTGGTCATTGGTGAATTTTTGCAGGGGAGTAGGAATTAAAACTTTGACGGACATAGGGAAAAGGTAGCAAGGAGGACAAATTATAACAGTGATTTTTTCTTAAACTAGCACGGGCTGCCAATCTAAACGATCTAATGTACGCGATCGCTCTAATGCTCGTTCAAAGCTATCTAACTTCGCCTCAATAGTGAGTGGTTCGCCAATGTAACCTTGTACCGCTTCTTGAGTCTTTAATCCATTCCCGGTAATGTAAACTACTGTTGTTTCTTCAGGGTCAATTTTACCTGCTTCTACAAGCTTCTTGAGGACAGCAATAGTTGTTCCCCCGGCGGTTTCTGTAAATATGCCTTCAGTTTCAGCTAGAAGCTTGATACCGTCAATGATTTCTGCATCGTTGACTGATTCAATGTTTCCATTGGTTTTTCTAGCTACTTCAAGGGCGTAAACACCATCGGCGGGATTGCCGATCGCAAGGGATTTAGCGATCGTGCTAGGCTTGACTGGTTTAATAAAGTCTCGGTTTTCTCGGTAAGCTTGAGCAATTGGCGAACACCCTTCAGCTTGCGCGCCGCTAAAACGCACGTCTTTGTCTTCTACTAAACCAACATCAACAAATTCTCGGAAACCCTTGTAGATTTTGGTAAATAACGAACCAGAAGCAAGAGGCGCAACTATATGATCTGGTAATTGCCAGCCTAATTGTTCGGCGACTTCGTAACCCAAGGTTTTTGAGCCTTCGGAGTAATAAGGACGTAAATTAATATTGACAAATCCCCAGTCGTGTGTATTGGCTACCTCACAGCAGAGGCGATTCACTTGGTCATAGTTGCCTTCTACTGCCATTACTGTAGGCCCGTAGATCAGCGTTCCCAAAATTTTCCCAGCTTCTAAGTCTGCGGGAATAAATACGCAGCAGTCTAAACCAGCGCTGGCAGCGATCGCGGCGGTAGAATTAGCTAAGTTGCCCGTACTGGCGCAGGAAACCATTGTAAAGCCCAGTTCTTTAGCACGGGTAAGAGCAACGGAAACCACCCGATCTTTAAAGCTCAATGTGGGCATATTGACGGCATCATTTTTAATAAAAAGCTTTTTCAGCCCCAAACGCCGCGCCAAGCGATTCGCCTGTACTAATGGGGTCATTCCCGTACCGACATCGATGGGTTTGTCGGTGGCTACGGGTAAAAATGCCCGGTAGCGCCAAATTGAATTTGGCCCGGCTTGGATACTTTCGCGGGTAACAGTGCGACGGATAGCGTCGTAGTCATAGGTTACTTCCAATGGTCCAAAGCATTCTTCACACACATGAATAGCTTTTAGTTCGTACTCGGCGCTACATTCTTTGCACTTCAAAGCGCTAAATGTAGCTGATAAAGATATTGGTTCTGCGAGTTCTTTGGTCATTGGCTCTATACCTGCTGTTTTCCGTCAGTCGCTTGATACTAACACGGGCTATTTTCTACGTCAAACATACCCGACTTTTTTTGTCGGGTATGAGTTTACTAATTAAAAAAGCAGGCATATTACCTGCTTTTTTATGTTGGGGAGGGGGTTTTTGGCGTTGTCCAATTCAGGACGCGAAAATCATGAATACGCGATCTAAAAATCAATGTAGAGACGTTACATGGCAACGTCTCTACACCCAAAATTCCTACTCAAGTATTTCTACAGGCTTGGGTTGAGCGGTTTTTTCTCGCCACAACGACAGCAAGGTACTCGCAATAAAGATACTGGAATAAGCTCCCAAGGTAAAACCAATAATTAGCGCTAAAGCAAAGTTTTTGAGAGTTTCACCGCCAAAGAGGAAGATCGAAAACAATGTTAATAACACCGTTAAAGTAGTATTGATCGAACGAGTCAAGGTTTGATTGACTGCATTATCGACAATTTCTTTAATTGGCTGGTCAGGATTGAGCTTAACTACTTCTCGAATGCGATCGTAAATAACTACAGTATCGTTAACCGAAAAACCTGTAATCGTCAGCAAAGAAACGATAAATAGACTATCTACTTCCACACCTTGCACTAAGCCCAAGACAGAGAAAGCACCCGCCGTAATTAAGACATCGTGGAACAAAGCAATGATCGCAAATATTGCATAATCAAACTCAAAGCGAAAGCTTAGATAAATAATGATGCCTGCAAAAGAGACAATTAGCGCCAGTAAACCCGAACTCAGCAACTGTCTACCAATAGTCGGGCCCACAGTGTCATTTTGACTTGCATCTAAGTCCAATTTACCGATCGCTTGACTTAAAGCATCTTGCAACTTTGTCCGTTCTTCACCGCTTAAGTTTTTAGTGCGAATAGATAGAATCTGGTTGGTAGAATTGCGCTCTTTATCTACAAGCTGAATTGTACTACTACCTAAGCCTTGGTCTGCCGCAATCTGACGCACCGCCGCTAAATCAATTTTGCGATCGCAATTACCCGCAACAGTACAATCGCGCTCTAGTTGAAGTCGCGTACCGCCGATAAAATCTAATCCAGGGCGCAACGGAGCATTAATTTGTTGCCACGAAACGAGCATAGATATCAAACTAGCTAAGATTAAAGCAAGAGATATGCCCCACCAAAGATTTCTTTGTTTATTGACACTAAACTTCATACTGCCCCCGATGCTTTTTTAGCGGCTGGTATATTTGGACAAAATAGCTCCGGCTTTCGCAAGGAAGGTAAGCTAATGGCGATAAACATTAATGTTCGACTGCAAGTAATCGCTGTAAACATACTCATTGCTACGCCCAGCGCCAAAGTTAGCGCAAAACCTCGCACTAAACCCGAACCCAGCCAAAACAACGCCGCACAAGCAATTACGGTCGTCACATTACCATCTAAAATGCTGGAAAAAGCTCGGAAAAAGCCGGACTCTACCGAACGATAAAGCGTTTTACCTGCGCGTAATTCTTCCCGCGTCCGTTCAAAAATTAAAACATTGGCATCTACTGCCATCCCAATGCTAAGAATAAATCCGGCAATTCCTGGGAGTGTCAGCGTTACTCCTAAAAGGGCAAAAGTAGCCCAAGTCAGCAAAGAGTAGATAATTAAGGCAATGTCAGCAATTAGCCCTGGTAAACGGTAGTAAACCACCATAAAAATTAGAACTAAAAGTAAACCACCAACTCCAGCGTAGATACTGCGTTGAATGCTATCGCGCCCTAAAGTTGCGCCTACTGTCCGGTTTTCCACAATTTCAACAGGTACGGGTAAAGCACCACCCCGCAATTGAACGCTTAACTCGGTTGCTGCTTGGGGTGTAAAATTTCCAGTAATTACCGCCGCACCTCCAGCAATTCCCGTTTTAGCGAATTCGACCCCCACATTAGGAGCGCTGATTAGTTTATTATCTAAGAAAATTCCTATACTGCGCCCCGTCCCCGCAAGGTTTTTTGTTAAATCTGCAAATAATTTCCCCCCTTCATCATCAAAGCGGATAGCTACATTCCAATTATTGCTAGATTGGGTAGGTTCGCCAACAGCATCTTTAAGATTTCTGCCGCCTAACCCCTTGCTTTCAAATAATTCAGAAATCGCACTATAATTATTTTGCAAGTCTGCAATATTTTTATCTATTGCTGCTTTATCTTCAGTTTTCCTTAGCTCTACTTGTTTGGCTAATAGTTCTTGCTGAGATTGTTGATAAGCAAATAATTGAGCCTCTGTACCGGTTTTTTGGGCTTTAAATTCTAACTGCGCTGTACCGCCTAAAACCTTTTCTGCTTGTACCGGATCGCTGACTCCCGGCAATTGCACCAAAATTTGATCTTGTCCTACGGTTTGTACTACAGGTTCAGACACGCCTAAACCGTTGACGCGATTTTCAATTACTTTTTGTACGTCTTCTAGCTGTTGTTGGGTAATTTGCTTAATTTTATCGGTGGTTTTTACTTGAATTGTTAACTGAGAACCGCCCTGTAAATCCAACCCCAATGGAATCTTAATCGTGGAAATCGTTACAATCGCTCCAACGATTAATGCCAAAATTAAAGCTAATACCCCTCGCTGTTTCTGCATACCATGACCCGCTCCTAAACAAATGTATAATAATCGGTTTTGAACGGGTCGTAGCAGAAAATCCATTACTTCCCGCTAAACGCGCAAAGCTACCATCTTTTGGACGGCTTCAACAATTTGCTCTGGCTGCACAATTGTTAAGCGCTCTAACTTTCCATTATAAGGGGTAGGAATATCTTGCGAAGATAGTCTTAGTACAGGCGCGTCTAATTCGTCAAATAAGCGATCGTTTATGGAAGCGGTCAATTCTGCACCAATTCCGCCAGTCCTCATACATTCCTCAACAATGATGACGCGGTGAGTTTTGGCAATCGATGCGCCAATAGTCTCAAAGTCTAAGGGTTTTAAAGAAATTAGGTCAATTACTTCTGGATCGTAACCATCTTTTTCTAAGGGCTTTACGGCTTGCATGACGTGGTGACGCATCCGCGAATAGGTAAGAATAGTTACGTCTTTACCTTTACGGACTACTTCGGCTTTATCTAAGGGAAGTAAATATTCTTCGTCGGGCAGATTTTCTTTTAAGTTGTAAAGCAAGACGTGTTCAAAAAACAGCACGGGGTTATTGTCCCGAATTGCAGATTTTAGCAGTCCTTTGGCATTGTAGGGAGTGGAACAAGCAACAATTTTGATGCCCGGAACGGCTTGGAAATAAGCTTCTAATCGCTGGGAATGTTCCGCACCTAATTGTCTACCTACACCCCCAGGGCCGCGAATTACCATCGGAATTGTAAAATTACCCCCAGAGGTATAGCGCAGCATCCCAGCATTATTAGATATTTGGTTGAAGGCTAAGAGCAAAAACCCCATGTTCATACCCTCAATTATCGGTCTTAAGCCTGTCATGGCTGCGCCGACTGCCATACCTGTAAAGCTATTTTCAGCAATGGGCGTATCTAATACGCGCATATCACCATATTTTCCATGTAAGTCCTTAGTAACTTTGTAAGAACCACCGTAGTGACCTACATCTTCACCTAGCACAAGTACCGTAGAATCCCGCGCCATTTCTTCATCTATAGCCTGATTTAGGGCGTTAAAAAATAATGTTTCTGCCATTAGATCGATAGTTATTTTGCTTGTTAATCTAAAATCTTAGCGTTTTGGGACTAATTATAATGCGATCGCCCTTACCGAAATAGGCAAAGTCGCTTATTCCTTGACTACTTCCAATAAGTCCTCAATTAAAATATCAAACGTCTTTGCCAACTTTCTTAAAGCATTAATATCCGCCATCGCCATCCCTGGAGATACAGCATAAGTTTTAATTGTCCCATAAGCAATCCCTGACTTGTCTGCTACTTGCTTTAGCGTCCAACCCTCTTTTGCCGCGAACTCTTTAATTTTTAATCTAACTAACCCGTTATTTGACATATAGTTGACTTGTCAACCGAGATAAGTTATTATATTAGCAACTTTAAAAGTTCGCTCGTTATGATAGCTATTAAAGTCTCTTAGTCGTTAACTACTTCTAGCAAATCTTCAATTAATACGTTAAAGGTCTGCGCTAACTTCCTCAATGCTCCTAAGTCTGCCATCACCATTCCTGAAGATACAGCATAGGTTTTAATCGTACTGTAAGACACTCCCGACCGCTCGGATAATTCTTTGAGCGTCCAACCTTCTTTGGCGGCAAACTCTCTAATCCGCACTTTTATTATTTCTTTTCTTGACATGAGTTTAAAGTTAAACTAAAATAACTAAATGCGATTACTTCCTGTCGGCAAACTGTAAAGTAATCGCAATTACCAAAACAAACCCACTTTGTGGGCATCGTTTTTACAAAACCCATACAAGGGACATGGTTAATATGATAATAACATCCTCGCTGCAATCCAACTATATTCATCCTCTAGCGCGATTTGTGACGACTGAATCTGTAGCATTAATTCTTCAAGTACCTGTAGAAAAAATTAGAGAGATCCGTTGTTGGGCAAGAGTAATTTTAGTTGTAGGGAAAGGTTTAAGCCGGTTTGTCAGTTATGCCGATTTGCCGCCCGTTGTCGAAGCCACCCCGCCCACAATCAAAGATTTTAACTATTGGCGCAAGCGTCGATTAAAGCTCAAAATCAAACAAGCACCGGAGACATGGGGGCAGTTTTACGCTCAAAAGTTTGGGCAATGTTTAGACACCGCAGAATTAGCAAGCTGGGGAAAATTGCTTGGTGTTATTAAAATGGTACTAGCAGAAAGTGTTGTAACCGCGCTAAGAACTATTTATGTCCAAGAAAAAAGTTATTTAGAGACGCAACTTATTGGTACGTCCCTAAACTCAATTTACCCCAGTAAGCGTGCCGCATCTTTGGCGTGATATGTCAAAATCATATCTGC
>JACCVJ010000210.1 GCA_013698215.1 Tatlockia sp.
TAGCCGAGCAAATCGCGTAATCAACACTAGGTAAAATATTCTCAAATCCCTGCTTCCAACTACCGCCATCAATTACTACAGGAATGTTTTTAATTTTAGCTTCCCGCGCGATCGCATTTCCTACCGCTATTTGATGCCCATCAATCAGCACAATGTCAATATTACTCAAAATATCTGTATAAGCATGATTAGATACTTGAGTTTTAACCGCATTAATCGAAACTACCGCTCTTTCTCCCGTCTCTTGAGTGATAATAACCGAAGATACCGGGGGTATTTGCGTTGTACTAGGCGCAAGATCGTGCAGTTTTACCCCACAATTTGCCAAATCTGCTTTAATAAGCTCAGTAGTAGGATGAGTCCCCGCTACACCTAATAAATTTGCTTCGTTGCCTAAATAACTAAAAGTTGCCGCCGCATTGGTCGCCGGGCCACCAGCAGAAACAGTATAATCAGAAGCAACAATTTTTTGGTTGCTTTTAGGAGCGGAAGTAGCTAAGTAAACAAAGTCTACAGTTACTAAGCCAACAAATAATCCTCTATACGTGCGATCGCCCTTCATTTTACAACCATGCCTACCGAACCCCAACCAGGAACACTTTACATAGTTGGTACACCCATAGGCAACCTAGAAGATATTACCTATCGCGCTGTGCGAACTTTGCAAAATGTCGATTTAATTGCCGCCGAAGACACGCGCCATACAGGTAAATTATTGCATCATTTTCAAGTCAAAGCGCCGCAAATTAGCTACCACGACCACAACCGCCACAGCCGCCACCCTGAGATACTAGAGCATTTAACCACAGGAAAGGCGATCGCTTTAGTAACAGATGCAGGAATGCCCGGAATCTCCGATCCTGGCTACGAATTAGTAATTGCTTGCATTGAAGCTAATATTCCTGTAGTCCCCATTCCTGGAGTTAGTGCGGTAACAACAGCCGTTAGCGCCAGTGGCTTACCTTCCGATAGGTTTATATTTGAGGGGTTTTTACCCGTAAAAGGACAAGAAAGACAAAGTCGCTTAGATTCTTTAGCCTCCGAAGCGCGGACAATAATTATTTACGAATCGCCCCACCGCTTGCAACAAACCATCAAAGATTTGACAAAAGTATTAGGAATAGAACGAAAAATCGTTTTAGCGCGGGAATTAACTAAATTGTATGAAGAATTTTGGCGGGGAACTTTGGAAGAAGCGGCGACGCAGCTAAAAAATAAAGAACCCCAAGGCGAATACACTCTACTTGTAGCAGGTACACCCACAGCTTTACCTTATCTTTCGGCTATGGAAATTGAATCGGAGTTAAAAGCAATCATGCTACAGAAGGTATCTAGGTCGCAAGCCAGCCGTCAACTGGCAAAAGTTACCGCTCATTCGCGCCAAGAACTCTATCAGGTTGCTTTAACTATTGTGATCGATGAAATTGCAGAAATTTAGGTAAAGTGCGATCGCCTATCCCACAGGTTGCTTAAAGCCAGAAAATTCACAAATAGAATTAAACGCACAGTAACGGCAGTGATTGCCAGGATTCGGCGGAAAAATCTTACTAAAATTAACAGGTTTTTGTTCGTAGCGGCGTAAATCTTGCTGATGCTTTTGAGCAACTTGGGCTAACTGATTTTCAATTGTATCTAGTTGACTAGAACTAACCGTTATTAACACCGACTTTTTGCAGTGTTCTAAATTATAAAAAGAGGCAACGGCATAATTATGAGGATACAAATAACGAGCAGCAACTAAATATACTAAAGCTTGCCTTTGATCGAAAGCTGACTTACCCGTTTTAAAATCTACAATATGTAACCTGCTGCCATTCTCGCTAAAAATGCAGTCCATCGCCGCATACAGCCTAAAAGGATACTCCACTTGTTTAATTGAAATTGGACGCGGAAAACCCTCATCACCGCGCGTTAACTGGACAATATGCTTACCTTCTAGTAGCGGAGCATGGTGATAATTTTTTAAAATTTGAATTACACGCTGCTGCACTTCCTCCGTTGTTTTATTCAGCTTAAGCAACTGGGCAACTTTTTCTACCCCGTCTGGCTGGCTTAATAATTCGCTGTGGTGATGAAACTCGTAAACACCTTTTTGCGCCAAAATTCCAATGCGCTGCGGTGGTGTAGCGTGAGCTAAAAGCTCTTTAACTATAGGTTCTTTTTGCCGCGCCTTAATAAAACCCCGCTTCATTTGACAATGCCAACGCTCTTGTCCCACCGCCGGGGCAACTAATGACCATAGATGATAGCTGGCAAAAGGTCGCCCAAGAATAAACATTGCTTACTTGCAGTGAATAAATCGCCCAAAAGGCGCGATCGCGGTTAACAGGAATAGTTGTAGAAAAATGCCCAGCACTTCCTATTTTTTAGCTACACCGAAAAAGTAGAAGCTTCCTGTACTATTAATGATAAACACTTCCTTGAGTGGCAAAGGATGAGCAGTATTAGCAATTCTAATCAAATTAAGTTTGGTACAGATGGATGGCGAGGAATAATTGCCGATGACTTTACTTTTCCCAATGTGCGGAAAGTAACTAGAGCGATCGCAAGTTACCTCGAAACAGCCTACACCAAAGACCGCCCCGTTCTCGTGGCTTACGATACGCGCTTTCAAGCCGATAAGTTCGCTTACACTGCTGCTGAAGTATTGGCAGAGTTAGGCTGGACTGTTAAGATTTGCGATCGCGATTGTCCGACCCCTGTAATTGCTTACAATGCCCGTCTTCTCAATTCTGCGGGGGCATTAATGTTTACTGCTAGTCATAATCCCGCACCTTACTGCGGAATTAAATATATACCCGACTACGCAGGCCCGGCTACCCCAGAAATTACTGATACGATTGTAGCGAATATTGAAAGCTCCGCAGATACGCCCGTTAATGGCAATTTTAGCGCCCAAATCTCTACTTTTGACCCCAAACCAGAGTATCTCAAATTTATCTACACACTAATTGATGTAGAGAAGATTCGTAGCGCTCACTTGAAGGTAAAGTATGACGCACTCTATTCCACCTCTCGCGGCTATTTAGACACCGTTCTAGAACACTGTGGTTGTGAGCTAGAAAGCTTCCACACCTACCGCGATGTGTTGTTTGGGGGGGGAATGCCTGAACCCAAAGGAGAGCAGCTAGTAGAGCTTGCAGAAGCTGTGAAAAGAGATGGCGCAGATATTGGGGTAGCAACTGATGGAGATAGCGATCGCTTTGGTATTATTGACGAACAAGGCAATATGCTATCGCCCAACACTGTTTTACTGCTATTAGCGCGTCATTTGAGCAAAAATCGCGGCAAAACTGGGGCAATTGTTCGTACAGTGGCGACGACTCATTTACTAGACAATCTCGCAGCTAAGTATGGCTTAGAGCTTTACGAGACGGCGGTAGGCTTTAAGTACATCGGCGAAAAAATGCGGGAAACAGCCGTATTAATTGGCGGTGAAGAATCGGGAGGATTGAGCGTAATCGGGCATATTCCTGAAAAAGACGGAATTTTGGCAGATATGCTAGTAGCGGAAGTAATCGCTTATGAAGGTAAACCTTTAAGTCAGCTAGTAGAGGAAGTAATCGCCGAAGCGGGTGGCCCGTTGTACAATCAGCGTCTAGACTTGCATTTAGATGATGCCCACAAAGCTGCAACTATTGAGTCTTTTACTAAAAACCCACCGTCAGATATTGCGGGAGTTAAGGTTAAAGAAGTTGGACGTAAAGACGGCATTAAGCTGTATTTAGAAGATGGTAGCTGGGTGCTGTTGCGTCCTTCGGGAACTGAACCTTTAATGAGGGTTTACTTAGAAACTCATTCTGCACTTCAGCAAAACAACATAGCCTCCCAAATGGAAAAACTGATTAGTCAGTTGAAACCTGTAGGAGTTTAGTTAGATTGGCGATTAGCTAAAATAACAGCTAATCGCTAATTATTGGTAAAAATGAAAACTATAGCTAATTTAATTGCTTCTTTAATTGTGGCTACTTGGGTAATTGCGATCGCAATTTTATCGTTAAAGAACGTTACACCAATATCTTTAAAGTTTTTCACCTTTACATCTATTCAAATCCCATTTTTTTTAGCGATCGCTTTCAGTGTCGGTGCAGGTATAGTTTTAATGGCGCTAATTCAACCATTGTGGAGTTTGGCTGGTGCTAAAAGAAATAGCGATGATGACTTTGACGAGGATGATTTCTCTTTCAACGATAAAGTTCGATAACATTGAAAAAATCAAGCATAATGTCTAGCAGCCCTAGTATAAAAACAGTGCTTAACGGTTAGTCTCCTTGTATTTGAAGTTTAGACCTTAACTACCTTAGTGTTGGCAATTAGATCGTGAATACAGCGTCGATCGTCCTTAAAGATAAATAAAGTGTCTACGGTATAGTAGAGAGGAACAGTTCCTAATAAGGAATTTACTATACCTCTTAATAGAACATTTGTTACAAAACCACCATTTTCCCCAGTGTCTCTCTTAATAATGCGAATATTTAAGGCTTTTTTACCAATTGTCTGTCCTGAAACTGTAAGAAAGTATATTTGAGCAATAACCAAAGCTATTACCCCTAGTCCACCTAGTCCAGTAAGAGCAGATGTTGTGTTAACGTCTCCAGCAACCATAATTCCGAAAGGAACAATAAATGCGAAAGAATCGATCAAAGCTGCCCCTAATCTAGTGCCTCTATCAGCCAATACATCTTTCTCTGGATACATTTTAACCCCTACCAATAGTTATATATAGACTGCGTCAATCCAACACGGTTTACACAACATTATGAAATCGTCTCAAGATAACTGCAAGCTTATCTGCACAAGCATGGACGGTGTTCAAAAGTTCTTTAGAAAAGCTTAATATATTGCTTGAGTTTTCTGCTTAGTTCTTAAATATAGGCTGCTTTGAAACTAGCAAGTTATTTCTACTAGACCAATACTTAGTAATGCTCATCACATATAAAATTCAAGTATTTGTGAAGGAGATTTTAAAAGCATTAAATTAAGAGTGTCGGAAATAAAAAAGTTGATAGCGATCGCAACTATTTTCCTATAGAAATTCGTTGCAGCCAAGCTTCTAAATCTGCTACTTCGGAAAAGTCTAACAATTCTTCTGCTAAATCTTCTAACTGAGCAAGTTGTAATTGCTCAATGCGCTGTTGCAATTCGGGCGTAAGTGTACCAATTTTACGAGTAAGCTGACGCATAACTAAAGATAAAGCCTCAGATTGCATTCCGTCTCTCATCCAGCTAGTAACTATTTTCATTGTCGCCTCCTTTTGGGTTGGTTCAATTTTATCAACTTCAGATTGAAAAAGCTGTTTTTCTTGAGCATTTAACTCTAAATAACTGTCGATAAACCCAGATATTAATTGCATTTTTGCTGGATTTAGGCGTAATGTTGCGAGTAGACGCAAACATTCTAGCTTTACTTTTGGGCGATCGCTGTCTGCTATATTCATTTTTGCCATCAATGCACTAGCAACAGGATTAGCTTGTTGCACAAAGTCGCGCCAATTCAGTTGATTTAGTTGAATGACATCGTAGTTGAAATTTAAAACCACTTTATTGGGAAACGCTACTTGATGGCAGTTTGGCTCTATAGTTTTGGGATACTTGTAAGAAAATAAAACCACTGGATAAATAGGTAAATCAAATTTTTCATATAAACGTGAGAAATACCGAAACATCCGCTTGCTAAAGTCCGTTTGCTGTTGTGCTTGGTTTTCTATATGAATCAAGAAAAAAGATTCTTGAGAACGGAACTTAGCTTTAACAATTAGATCGGCTTCGTACCTTTCACCCGCAGTTATATCTGTAAAGACTTCTTTGTCTAAAAACGTAATAGAAGCTCGATCTAAATAATTTAATGTTTCTGGGATAAATAACTCTAAAAACTCTACAAAAAATGTACTGATGAGTTCTTTAAATAAGCGGTCGTGGTCGATCATTTAGTTTCCATCCAATTAGTACCCGCACGAACATCAACCATTAAAGGAACGCTAAGTTTTACAGCATTTTCCATTGTAGATTTAATTTGAATCTGCAATTTTTCCCATTCATCGGGGGGAACTTCAAATACTAATTCGTCGTGAACTTGTAACAGTATTCGTGCTTGGTAATTTTTTAAAATCTCGTACAGTTGAATCATTGCCACTTTGATAATATCAGCGCTCGATCCTTGAATGGGTGCATTAGCCGCCGCCCTTAATAAACCCGCATCGTTGGCTGTTAAACCGCGAATTTCATCTAGGTTAATGTCTTTAATTTGGGAGTTATGCAACTTGCGGAGGCGATCGCTTGTAAAATTAAAGTAACGACGACGACCAAAAATTGTTTCTACATAACCATTAGCGATCGCTTGTTGCTGCATTGTTTGCAAATATGCAAAAACCATCGGGTAAGTTTGGTTAAATTTCTCAATAAAAACCTTACCTTCAGTGGCTTTCATCCCAGTTTCTCTAGCAAACCTTTGAGCGCCCATTCCGTAAATTACGCCAAAATTGATAGTTTTCGCCAATCTCCGCTCATCAGGGGTAACGGTATCTTTTTCAAATAACAGTCGTGCTGTAACAGTATGAATATCCTCGTTACCTTGGTACGCTTCAACTAATATAGGTTCTTGGCATAAATGCGCCAAAATTCGCAACTCAATTTGTGAATAATCCGCCGCTACCATCAGCCAGCCAGTTTCGGGAATAAAACCTTTACGAATTAGCCGACTAAAAGCTGTCCGAATTGGGATATTTTGCAAGTTGGGATTAGAAGAAGACAAACGCCCGGTAGAGGTAACAGTTTGGTTGAAATTAGTATGCAAGCGCCCTGTATCTGGGCGTACTAGCGCGGGAAGGGCATCAACATAAGTAGATTTTAGTTTAGATAAAGTTCGGTATTCTAAAACTGCATCAACTACGGGGTGATCTCCTTGCAGTTTTTCTAAAGTAGCTGCATCGGTAGAATAACCTGTTTGAATTTTCCGTGACTTTTTGCGATCTAAGTTGAGTTTGTCAAATAACAATTCGCTCAACTGTTTCGGCGAACCCAAATTAAACTTTTCTCCGGCGGCGGCGTAAGCTTGAATTTCTAAAGCTGCTACATCTTGCTCTAACTTGTCTGAAAGCTCTTTTAGGTATTCTGAATCAATCCGTATTCCGTCATACTCTATCTGCGCCAAAACAGGCTCTAAAGGTTGCTCTACGTCTATTAGCAACTTATGCAAGTTTGGAACTTTGGCTAATTCGGCTCTAAGTTTGGGTACTAATTTAAATGTACAATGAACGTCCATTCCACAATAGTCAGCAACGGAAGGAATATCAATATCGGCAATTGTTTGACCTTTGGGGACTAACTCTGTATAGCTTTTCGCCGTTATCCCTAAATACTTTTGGCTTAAATCGCTTAAATTGTGGCTGCTATCTGGATCTAAAACATAACTTGCCAGCATCGTATCAAACACGACTCCAGCTAGGTTTATGCCCTGGCAATGCAAAACTAAGCGATCAAATTTAGCATTTTGCAATGATTTAGGATAATCATTACTTTCTAAAATGCCTCGTAATTCATTTAGGACAGTAGCGGTGTCTAAATTTGTCCCAGCTTTATGTCCAAGAGGGATGTAAGCCATCTCTGTTGTTTCGCTACCCCAACAACAACCAATTCCGACTAATTGCGCGTCTCTTGGCTCTAAATCTGTGGTTTCCGTATCCCATGCAACGGGGGTATTAGTGTCTGTAAAAGTTTGCAATCTCTCGATTAATTGCCTTAACTTAGCTTGGGTATCAATAATTTGTGGTGTAATTGGTGAGATTAGTTGCTGCTTGGCACTAGCAGTATCGGCGGCGCTAAAAAACCACAAGTCATCGCTATTAAATTCTGGTTCTTCAATAACGGGAGAAGATGCGGCGGGTTTTTCCTCGACAACGCCACCAAATCGCTGTTGGAGTTGATTAACTTTGCCTAAAAAGGTCTTAAATTCTAGCTTTTCTAAAATTGGCTCTAACTTACTACTGTCAAAACCCGTAAGTTTGCAGTCTTCTAACTGAAGTTTTACAGGTACATTCAGCACAATTTGCGCCATAAAACGGGAGTGGTAAGCATCTTCTTTCCCTTCTATCAACTTCTTTTGCGTAGCGCCTTTAATTTGGTCTATAGAAGCGTAAATTTGATCGAGGTTATTATAAGTTGTCAACAATTGAACGGCGGTTTTTTCACCAATTCCTCGCACACCGGGAATATTGTCAGATTTATCGCCACACAATGCTTTAAAGTCAACTACTTGCGCGGGTAAAACTCCTAACTTTTCTTGGACTTGAGCGCTGCCAAAGTCGCTAGGGCCAGTACCGCCACGTTGAATAAAAGTAGTGCTGAGATATAAAACTCCAATGTGCTTTTGGGGATCGACAAGTTGAAACAAATCGCGATCGCCTGTAAGAATTTTGACTTCATAACCCGCCTCGCTCATTTGCATCGCCAATGTACCCAAAATATCATCAGCTTCGTAGCCTGGAGCCGTTAAAATTGGAATGCTCAAGCCTTCTAGCAATTCGTGCAAATTCTTTAAGTCGGGGACAAAATCTTCTGGCGTACCAGGACGATCGGCTTTATAAGTGTCGTCGGCTTCGTGGCGAAAAGTCGGTAAACCTAGGTCAAATGCGATCGCCATTGCTTCAGGTTTCTGGACGCTCATTACTTCCAATAATGCCTTAAGAAACCCAAAACAAACGCTGGTCGGAATGCCTGTAGTTGTTTTTAACCCGCCATCCCGTCCTTTAGCAAAGGCAAAATACGACCGAAAAGCTAAAGAATGTCCGTCAACTAAAATGAATATCGGGCGAGTTGAAGGGTTAGACATAATAATAAATAGATTTACAAATATTTAGTCATTCTTCTATAATGCTAGATTGGCTGTCTAATTTCTGCTCGGATCGGGTAGACACGTGGCAAATGCTGGAATTTATCTAAAAAAACCAGCTACCTGTACGGCAAACTTACAAATCATCCCATGACTTACGCAATCATTGAAACGGGCGGCAAGCAACTACGAGTTGAGCCAGGTCGCTTTTACGACATTGAATTACTGCATCTTGAACCTGAAGAAACGTTGACTTTAGAAACAGTTTTATTAGTTAATAACGATAACGACATTACTATCGGACAGCCTTTTGTTGAGGGGGCAACGGTAGAAGGTACGATAATGCGGCACTTCCGGGCCCGCAAAGTGCTGGTTTACAAGATGAAGCCCAAAAAGAAAACTCGCAAAAAGCGGGGGCATCGTCAAGAAGTGACTAGACTAATGATTAACTCCATTAGTTTTAATGGTGCAGTGTTTGCGGCTCCCGAAACTGATACCCCCATGGTGGAAACACCAAATCAACCGGAAGCAGAATAAGAGGACGTTTTCAAATTTTGCTTGTCGATGTACTTTAAATATTTTCCCCCTTAAAAAGGGGGAATCTCCCTAGTTTTTTTAGTAAAAAAAGAGGAATCATGGCTCATAAAAAAGGAACAGGTAGTACCCGTAACGGGCGCGATTCTAACGCCCAAAGGTTGGGAGTCAAACGTTACGGCGGTCAAGTTGTACGTGCAGGCAATATTCTTGTGCGTCAGCGCGGTACAAAATTTCACCCTGGTAATAATGTAGGAATCGGTAGCGATGATACTTTGTTTGCGTTAATTGATGGGGTTGTAACTTTTGAAAGAAAAGGCAAAGACCGCAAAAAAGTAAGTGTATATGCTCCAGTCTTAGCTGCGGCTTAGTCAGCAATATAATTAAAAAACTAGGCTAGTTTTTTATTAGCCTAGTTTTTTACTTTCAAAATAAGATTGAGATTAAATACTCCGTTGCTCTACCTAGCAATAAACCCAACATAGATGTAAAACATATAGTTATAAATATCTGGCGATCGCTAAAATTAGCTGCTTGCATATCTATCTTGGCTAACAAAAAAGCACAAATAATCACTAAAAAATGAGCAAGGGTATGTAACCAAAAAACAATCAGTACACCCAATAAAGAAATCAGCACCGCAACTATAAATGCTCTCAAGTCTGAAGCAAGTAAATGAGCAAAGCTATCGCGGATGGTTGCCCACGAACAAGATAACATTGCTGCTATCAACAAAATAACTAGGGCAACTATTACCCAGACTGACCAATTATCGTGCCAAGCAGGTAAAAACCCGCCGAGAGTAATGTTCGTAGCTAAGAGTAGAGCTAAAGCCAGCCAAGGTATTTTCTTTATCATTATGTTTTGCAATTGTCAATATTAAAGGGAGTTATACACTAAGGGTTTTAACTTGATCGTACCTTTGAGGAAAATATAATTAAAAGATTGCGATCGCACTAAATTAAGAAAATACTTACAATATTCTCTTAAAGATTTGTAAACTGATAAAGATGCTTTTGGAGTATCAAGTATTGTTAGGGAGTTTTCATGCAGCAACTTGTTAAAGCAGAGCGCTTCTGCTTAGGCGGTCATATATTGGCAAAAGTTTTTGGACTAGCAGGTTTATTGTTAGTCGTACCTCACGCCGAGGTAATTACAAACTTGGGAAGCGTTGGACAAACAGCTTTTCAATTGAGTATGGCAGGTGGTGGAGTATCAGATATTTTACTAGGAATAGCTGCAGTATCGATTTATGCCTACAGGCAGTTAGGCGTTAAAGCTTGGCTATTATTTATGCTGCCGACAATTGTTATATCTTTAGGTAGCGAATTACTCGGAACTAGCACAGGTCTTCCTTTTGGTGACTATAGTTATCTGAGCGGTTTGGGTTATAAAATTGCCGGGTTAGTACCGTTTACAATTCCCTTATCTTGGTTTTATGTGGGATTAGCAGCGTACTTGTTAGCACGAGTGGGGTTAAAGGTAGACCAAAAACCTACATTGTTACGGCATTTAGGAGCGATCGCCTTGGGCGCGGCTATGTTTACTTCTTGGGACTTTGCTCTAGAACCCGCTATGAGTCAAACTGCTGTTCCTTTTTGGTTTTGGGAAGAACCCGGCGCATTTTTTGGTACGCCTTATAAAAACTATGCTGGCTGGTTTGGGACTAGCGCTTTATTTATGAGCGTAGCCGCTTTATTGTGGAAAACTACACCAATTGCCAAACTGCAAAAACCGCAATT
>JACCVJ010000370.1 GCA_013698215.1 Tatlockia sp.
ATTATTTGGTGGTCGTTATCTCGCAATCCAGCAACTTTAAACCTTGATCGCATTTTATCAGGCGATCGCAATTCTACTCCTTTACTGGTTCCTTCCCCGCAAGCTACTGAGGAAAACGAAGCCACTCCAAGATTGTTACCTCCGGTAAGCCCCACTATTTCACCCGCAGAAATCCCTCCCACACAATTACAAAGACCATCACAAAGGTTTCCAGTAGTCGTTCCCCTACCTAATACAACTGCTTCTTCTTCGCCAACGCAAGTAGTCACACCGATCAATTTTGTTGATGTTCCCCAAGATTATTGGGCGCGTCCTTACATTGATGCTTTATCCGCCCGTCGGATTGTGAATGGCTACGCTGGAGACTATTTTCGACCAAATCAGACGATAACTCGCACTGAATTTGCGGCATTGGTGCAAGCTGCTTTCGACAATCAGCCTATTCCAGGGACAACAGAGTACAAAGATATTCCAACCAATTTTTGGGGCGTTCCAGCTATTAACAGCGCCACAAGAACCGGGTTTTTGACTGGGTATCCTGGCGATATTTTCCGCCCAATTCAAGAAATTCCTCGCGTGCAAGTTTTAGTTGCTCTTGCTAGTGGGTTAAATCTCACACCATCAACTTCCCCTGAACAAGTTTTGCAGGCTTATGGGGATGCTACAGAAATTCCTAACTACGCTAGAGAGAAAGTGGCGGCGGCAACAAATGCAGGACTTGTAGCTAATTATCCCGATCTCAATTCCCTTGCACCTAACCGCAATGCTACCCGCGCCGAGGTTACAGCAATGATATATCAATCGCTGGTACGCAATGGTAGTTTAAAGCCAATAAATTCGCCCTATGTAGGTAATACTAAATAAAAATAAGCGATCGCACTTATGGGATGGGCGATCGCTTATTTATTGTGAAGTAGAGTAGTTATTACAGTTGTTGACTACCAACTACTTTTCCTTTCAACTTTTCAATTTCTTGCGCCAGTTCTTGACGGTGGGAGGCTTGAAGCAAGTAGCGGTTAACAAACCAAGCTGAGTAGGCAATTCCAACTAATTCAAAGGTTGGTGCTAAGAGGGGAATATCGTTTAGAGCGTCAATTACTGCAAGTACGACTTTGACTGTGATAATTGCCGCAAAGATTAATCCTAGGCTAGTAATTGGCTGCTTATAATCTTGCCAGAACTTACCAAGTATGTCGGGAAGTTGGGATAAAAACCCTGAAACTTGAGAGCCTACACGCGTCCACTGATCGTCTGTGTTTGGCTCTATAGTAACCATAGTTCCTGGGGCTGATACCTTAATATTCTGGGTATCGGTGTATTCTTGTTGCAGTTGGGATTCCATGATTTTTTACTGTGTTAATTTTTGGAAATGACAACGCCCAGATCGTTTACTAGGCAATCTCTTGGCTATCAGCACCGCCTCGGAAAGAGAGAAAACGGTTTTAACTATTGTTTAACCTTACTTGCTCTCAAAAAATGATTCATCGACTTCAAGGTAGATAGCGTTAGCAATCGAAACTAAAGTTTCTATTCCTATAGTTGATGTAAGTGCCTCAGCTTTGGTGCTGACTTGACTTCACTTGATTAGAGCAATTACCCTGTTCAAAGTCAGAGATATTTGACAAAGTAGTTTCGGCAATACTTTTCACGGCTTCGATAGTGAAAAAAGATTGATGTCCGGTAATTAAGACATTGGGAAAAGTAAGCAGGCGCTCAAAAAGATCGTCTTGAATGACTGCACTTGACAAGTCTTCAAAAAATAAATCTCCCTCCTTTTCGTACACATCTAAGCCAAGATAGCCGATTTTACCAGATTTTAAGCCAGTAACTACCGATTTGGTGTCAATTAAAGCTCCGCGACTCGTGTTGATTAGCATAGCACCTGTTTTCATTTGCGCTACTGTTTGAGCGTTGATTAGGTGATGAGTTTCAGGAGTTAAAGGACAATGCAAACTAACAATATCCGCCGCCGCCAAAAGTTGCGGAAACGATACATATTCTAGATTTTGATTATCTGGAGGCGAATTGTCGTAAGCCAATACGTTGCAACCAAAACCTTGTAGTATTTGGGCTGTAATCGTGCCAATTCTGCCTGTACCAACGATCCCCGCCGTTTTACCATGAAGATCGAAACCTAAAAGCCCTTCTAAAGAAAAATTCCCTTCGCGGACGCGGTTGTAAGCGCGAGGTATGCGCCGATTGAGAGCGAGAATTAAGCCGATAGTATGTTCAGCAACAGCATAGGGAGAATAGGCGGGTACGCGGACAACAGTAAATCCTAACTCCTCAGCTTTTACTAAATCTACATTGTTGAAACCCGCCGATCGCAATGCAATTAATTTTATGCCCAAGCTTGCCAATTTGCTAAGAGTTTGAGCATTTAACTCATCGTTGACAAAAGCACAAACTGCTTGCGATCCTGTAGCTAATACGCTGGTTTCGCAAGTTAAGCGGGGTTCAAAAAAAACTAACTCGTGCTTACTTTGCGTATTAGCAGCTTCTAGAAAAGTGCGATCGTAAGATTTGGTACTGAAGACAGCAACTTTCACTTTTATACCTCCAGCTTATTTTGGATATTTTAGATAAAAGTATCTGTACTGAAATCAACCACCTGCTGCAAAAGTTGCCATAATTATCACTGATAGCAAGAGTCCAGGGGAAAGCAGCAGCACTAGCATAAACAAATCGTGGGAAGTCATAATTGGCTTTTTGTAACGGTATCAGTTTTAATTTAATGACTTTAAAGCAAAAAAAGCTC